>JAPLOT010000124.1 GCA_026400595.1 Alphaproteobacteria bacterium
GGTTGATGCGCCCGCAGGGCCACGGCACCATCATCAACATCTCCAGCATGCTGGCGCATGGCGGGCCGCCGAACCTGGTGACCTATTCCGCCTCGAAGGCCGCGCTTGTGACACTGACGCGTGCCACCGCCAATGCGGTGAAGCGCGAGGGCATCCGCATCTTCGCGGTCAATCTCGGCTGGGTCCATTCGGAGGGCGAGCAGGCGTTGCAGACGGGTTTCCACGGATTGCCGGAGAACTGGCACGAGGAGATCGGCCGGCGCATGCCCTCGGGCCGCCTCATCGTGCCGGACGACGTGGCCGGGTTGCTGGCCTATCTGGTCACGCCCTCGGCCCAGATGATGACCGGCGCGGTCATCGACTACGAGCAGATGCCCACGGGCGTCTTCGACTCGCATCCGGCGCTTGCACCGGAGTGACGGCGGTGAGCACGTTTCTCTGACCTCAAGCGGCCGATGAGGCCGCGGCCTCCGCCAGAATCCAGTTGCGGAAGGCCTTCACCATGGGGCGTTCGGCGGTGTCCCGCCGCATGATCAGGTGATAGGCGAATTGCGTGGGGCTGCGCAGCGAGAGGGCGAAGGGCCTGACGAGCCGGCCCGCCGCTAGGTCGTCGGCCACCAGCGTCGAATCGCCCAGCGCCACGCCATGGCCATCGATGGCGGCCTGCACGGCCAGCGAGGTCTGGCTGAAATGGAGGCCACGGCTGTCGTTGAAGTCGCGGACCCCCGCGGCCTGCATCCACATGCGCCAGTTGGGCCAGATCGCGCCCTGGGCCTCGTAGTCGAGATGGATAAGGGTGAACTGCAGAAGATCGCGTGGCTCCTTCAGCGGCTTGTGACCTTCCAGCAGCGCCGGGCTGCACACCGGAAAAAGCACATCCTGGAACAGCTTGTCGACCTGCAGCCCTGGGTGCTCGCCGGTGCCGAAGCGGATCGCCGCATCCACATCGTCCCGATCGAAGTCCAGCACCGAGGCCGACACGTCGATCCGGACATCTGCATCCGGCTCGGTCTCGAGGAAGCGGTCGAGGCGGGGAACCAGCCATTTCGCGGCGATGGAGGGCGAAGCCGTGACCCGGATCTGCTTGGGATTGTCGGACTGGCGGATCTTCTGAAGTGCCTTGGTGAGAACATCCAGCGCATCGGCAATGGCCGGTTTGAGGATGGCGCCCTGGCGGGTGAGCTGCATGTGACGGCTGGTGCGCTGGAACAGGCTGACGCCGATCTGGTCTTCCAGCTCCTTGATCTGGTGGCTGATGGCTGCCGGCGTCACATTCAGCTCCTCCGCGGCGCGGGTGAAGCTCAGGTGGCGGGCAGCGGCGTCAAAGGCCTTGATGGCCTGCAGTCCGGGAATGTGGCGCAACATGGGCAATCTTCAAGTTCTGCTTGATGATTAACATAGAACTCGTCGTTTGTCTCTTGCTTCACAAGCATTTATCTTCAGGACAGTTCAAATCACTAAGAAAGTCTTAAAGATCATGACCCGCCTTGCCGTGACTGCCGCGACCACGCCCGTTTCGATCTGGGGTGGCTTCGCCTCGACCGTTCGGAACCTGGGAATCTACTTCGCAGCGCGCTCCGGCACCATGACCGGGATCGAAGCGCTGGAACAGGAGCATGCCCGTATTCGCCTCACCAGCCGTCACTGGCTGATGGGCTGAGCCCCGATTTCTTCCCCCGACTGGGACCCCGGCGGCAGCGCCGGGGTTTTTCTTTGTCGCAGTCCTCAGCGTCCCTTCCATTGCGGCTTGCGTTTCTCGGCGAAGGCACGCGCGCCCTCGAGCTGGTCCTCGCTGGAATAGAGCACGTCCACCGTCTTCAGCTTTCGCTTGGTGACCAGATCGAAGGCCTGCTGGATGGGCAGATGCGCCGTTTCGCGGGTAATCTCCTTGCGGCGGTCCCTCGGCCAGCTGGTCGGCTAGTTCGCGGGCCCGGGCCATGAGCCGGTCGGCGGGCACCACCTCGTTGATCAGGCCCCAGTGCTTCGCCTCGACCGCATCGATGCGGCGGCCGGTGAAGAGGAGGTCCATGGCGACCGCATAGGGAATGCGGCGCGGCAGCTTGATCGAGGCGGCATCCGCCACGGTGCCCGAATTGATCTCGGGCAGGGCGAACGTCGCATGCTCGGCGGCGATGATGAGGTCGCAGGAGATCATGATCTCGAAGCCGCCGCCGAAGGCGAGTCCGTTGACGGCGCAGATCACCGGCTTGTTGAGGCCCGGCAGTTCCTGCAGCCCGCCGAAACCGCCCACGCCGTAGTCGACGTCCGGGGCTTCGCCCGCGGCGGCGGCCTTCAGGTCCCAGCCGGGGCAGAAGAACTTCTCGCCGGTCGCGGTGAGGCTGGCCACGCGGAGTTCGGGATCGTCCCGGAAGCCCGCGAAGATATCACACATGATGCGGCTGGTGGCGGCGTCGATGGCATTGGCCTTGGGCCGGTCGATGGTGACTTCGAGCACGCGGCCGCGGCGGTGGGTGTGGATCGGTGATGTCATGGCATCCTCATCTTGATGAGCGCATCGACGGCGATGGCGCCGTCGGGCAGCACGAGCAGGGGGTTCACGTCGAGTTCCGCGATGCGTCCGCGATTGGCGGCGGCGAAGGCGGCCACCGCCTCGACCGCCTTGATCACGGCGAGCTGGTCGCCCGATTTGCCGCGGAAGCCTTCCACGAGTTTCCAGACCTTGAGAGACTTCAGCGCCCGTTCGATCTCGGC
>JAPLOT010000542.1 GCA_026400595.1 Alphaproteobacteria bacterium
GAGGTCGTGGTCTCGGGCGAGGAAGCCTGCTGCGGTTCGCTCACCCACCACATGGGCAAGGAGTCCGATGCCCTGGCCCGGGCAAGGCGCTCGGTCGACCAGTGGACCGCGGCCGGCGTCGAGGCCGTGGTCATCACGGCATCGGGCTGCGGCACCACCATCAAGGACTATGGCCACATGCTGCGCCTCGATCCAGCCTATGCCGAAAGGGCCGCGGCGGTCAGCGCCAAGGCGAAGGACGTGACCGAGTTCCTCGCCGGTCTCGATCTTCCGGACGGCCAGACGTCGCTCCGGCTCGCCTACCATTCGGCCTGCTCCATGCAGCATGGCCAGAAGATCCGCACCGAACCGCTGAAGCTCTTGCGCAAGGCGGGCTTCACGGTCGCCGAAGTGCCGGAAGGCCATCTCTGCTGCGGCTCGGCCGGCACCTACAACATCCTGCAGCCGGAAATCGCCACGCGGCTGCGTGACCGCAAGGTGGCCAACATCATGTCCACGGCACCGCAGGCGGTGGCCACCGGCAATATCGGCTGCATTTCGCAGATATCCACCGGCACGGACATCCCGATGGTCCATACGGTGGAACTGCTTGACTGGGCCTATGGCGGCCCTATTCCGGAGAAGCTGAAGCCAATCTGCGGGAATCACTAGACATGGCGAAGCTGCCCAAGGGGATCACCTTCACGGTGAAGCTGGCCAAGGCGCATGAGCGGGTCCTGACCCCTGACGCCCTGAACTTCGTCGCCAGCCTGCATCGCCGCTTCGAGGCGGAGCGCCGGGCCCAGCTGGCCAGGCGGGCGGCCCGCCAGAAGGCCTTCGACGCCGGCCTTCTGCCCGACTTCCTCCCCGAGACGGCGTCAATCCGCGCGGGCGACTGGAAGGTAGCGCCCATACCGCACGACCTGCAGGACCGGCGCGTCGAGATCACCGGCCCCACCGACCGCAAGATGATGATCAATGCGATGAACTCCGGCGCACGGGTCTTCATGGCCGACCTGGAGGATTCCAATTCGCCGACCTGGGACAACATGGTCCAGGGCCAGATCAACCTGATGGACCGCTGGACCAGTGACATGGTCCATGTCGATCCGGTCAGCGGCAAGCGCTATGCGCTGGGCCAGAGACTGGCGGTGCTGATGGTGCGGCCGCGCGGTTGGCATCTCGACGAGGCCCACATGAAGGTGGACGGCAAACCGGTGGCGGCCGCGCTCTTCGATTTCGGCCTCTATGCCTTCCACAATGCGCGAACCGCGATCGCCAAGGGATCGGGGCCCTACTTCTACCTGCCGAAGATCGAGAGCCATCTCGAGGCACGCCTGTGGAACAGCGTGTTCGTCTTCACGCAGAGCTGGCTGGGCCTGCCGCTCGGCTCCATCAAGGCCACGGTGCTGATCGAGACACTGCCGGCGGCCTTCGAGATGGACGAGATCATCTACGAGCTCCGCGATCACCTGACCGGCCTCAACTGCGGCCGCTGGGACTACATCTTCTCCTTCATCAAGACCCTCGCAGCCCACAAGGCCTTCCTGCTGCCCGACCGCGCCCAGCTCGTCATGGCGGAGGCGTTCCTCGCGGCCTATTCGGCACTGCTGGTAAAGACCTGCCATCGCCGCGGCTGCTTTGCCATGGGCGGCATGGCGGCCGAGATTCCGAACCGCAAGGATCCGGAGGCGAACGGCCTCGCCTTCGCTCGCGTTCGCGCCGACAAGGAACGCGAAGCGCGCAACGGGCATGACGGCACGTGGGTCGCCCATCCGGATCTCGTGCCGCTGGCGATGGAAGTCTTCAACGACCTCATGCCAACGCCGAACCAGCGCTATGTGATGCGTGACGACGCCGAGGTGGGACAGAAGGAGCTGTTGCGGATTCCCACCGGCACCCGAACCGAAGAGGGTTTCCGCAACAACATCCGCGTAGGGGTAAGCTATATCGAGTCCTGGCTGCGCGGCCGCGGCGCCGTGCCGATCGACAATCTGATGGAAGATGCCGCAACCGCGGAGATCTCGCGCGCCCAGATCTGGCAGTGGCTGAAGTTCGGCGCCAGGCTCGATACCGGCCAGAAGGTGACGCTCGCCCACTTCGACAAGTGCCTGGCGGAGGAAGTGGCGCAACTGAAGAACGAGATCGGCGCTGATGCCTATGCCAACGGCCGCTTCAAGGATGCCATCGTGCTGTTCAAGGCCCTGTCCACGGCGAAGAGCTTCGAACCCTTCCTGACCGTGCCGGCCTATCGCAAGATCCTGTGAGTGCCTGGAAGATGGTACCGCCACCCCGGCTCGAACGGGGGACCTCTAGATCCACAATCTAGCGCTCTAACCAACTGAGCTATGGCGGCACACCGGCGGTGTAGTATCGCCAAGTGCTGCGGAATTCAAGCCAGCAAAAAGGCCCGCGATTGCGCGCGGGCCTCTGCGGGTATCGCAGCCGGAAAAGGGAGGAGTTCCCGGCGCGGCCTCAGAACGAAATCAGGCGGCCATCGACTTGCTGATGTCGTTGAACGACTTGGTCAGGCCATCCTGCAGCGGCTTCACGGCTTCCTTGGCAAGGGCCACGGTCAGCTCGTTGAGTTCCGCAGCCTGCTTCTGGAGGACTTCGGCCTGCTCCTTCAGGAAGGTCTGCTGCAGGCTGAAGACTTCCGTCGGCTCCTTCACCGCAAAGAGCTTGCGGGTGAAGCCGAAGCCGGCGTTGATGTTGGCCTGGGCAAACTCGATCGCCTTCAGCTGAAGATCATTGAAGCGGTTCTTGGCGGCATTGGCCGCGGCATCGAAAAGCTGCACGTTGCCGTGAGCGATCTCGCTGGCCTTGTCGAACGCGGCCTGCGCCTGATCGACGGTCTTCTGGGCCATGGCGGTCATTTCCTGCGGAAGCTCGGTATTCATCTCGGCCTTCACTTTCTTGCTGGACATCTGGTGCTCCTTTGGCCGCTGCCACTCCGGGCTACGGCGTTGACGGCTCCATAGCAAATCTTATTGTGCATTGCAACATGAGTTTGCAGCGCAGCACGGCGGCTTCGGTAAATCGCTGGTTAAGGCGGTGGACGAAATTGTTCCAATTCGGCTAACCTGATGTCTGGCCGGATGAATGGGACGCTCGTTCCGGTACCGTAACAATAGGAACCCCGCAACTTGGCCGAGGCACACACGCCCACGCTGGAAGACCTGCGCGACATTCCCGAGCCCGCCTGGCTGTGGGATGCCGTCCGGGCGCGGATCGTCTGGGCCAATGTTGCGGGACTGGGCTTCTTCGGCTGCGCAAGCCTCTTCGACCTCGTCGACCGGCCTTTTGACCTTGCCGAGCCCGGCGTCGAGCGGATCGCGTCGCTGGCGCGCCGGCTAGGGCGCGGCCAGGTCGAACGGGCCCTGCTGCATTTCCCCTCCGCCGGCGCCGGTGCCCCCGTGCCCTGCCGCTGCATGGTCCACGCCCTGTCGGACGGCCGGCCTGGGATCCTCGTGGTTGCCACGGTCACCGCCGCTACACGGGCCAGCGAGCAGAAGGACGACATTCTCTCGGCCTTCGATCTCCTGCCCGCGGCTGCCCTGCTGCTGGCCCGCGACGGCAGCATCCGTCATCTCAACGCCGCGGCGCTCCTGCTGCTGCGCGCCGACCAGCGGGCGAGCTTACGAGACCTGCTGAACGATGCAGTGCTTGCTGATGAGTTACTTGCCCGCACCGCAGCCGCCGGCACCGTGAGCCAGGTGCAGCACATGACGGCGCGGCTTGGCGCGCGCGACATGCGCCTCACGCTCCGCAAGCTCCCTGCCGGTGGCGAGACGGGGGCCTTCGGCCTTTTGCTGCTGGAGGACATCACCGAACGCCGCGCCCTGGAACGCATGCTTCCGGCGGCCGCAGCGCCGGACAAGCCCGAAGACTCCGTTCCGCCACCGCTCAAGGTCTCGGAGGCCGAGGCCTTCGAGAAGCTTGGCCAGGTGCTGAACGCCGAAGTCCACCATCTGCCGCGCGCGGTGCCGGAACCCGAGCTGCCGGCGCCCGCGGAAACCGCGCCGCCACAGCCGGTCAAGCCAGCGCGCCGCAGCCTGCCTCATATTCCGGCGATCCTGCGCGCGCCGCTCGACCGGCGCAGCGAGCCGGTGCTGATCGCCAAGGACGGGCAGCTGATCTATGCCAATCCGGCTGCCTGCAGCTTTCTCGGTTTCGAGACCCCGGAAGACGTCATCAGCGATCCCAAGCTGTCGGAGCGGTTCGGCAACCTCGACCGATCGCTGCCTGCCACCGAGATCCTGCTGGAGGGCGGCCGCAGCGTGAGCGCCGCGGTCCAGATCACCGTCGTGCCCTGGCATGGCGGGCCGGCACGCCGCGCCGTTCTGCGCCAGGCCAACGTGCCGCGCGGCGAAGCCCTGGCCCAGAAAACCGGGGCGACCCAGGCCGAGGCCGACCAGGCCGGCGCTCCGCCGCTGCAGACGGCCGAGATCATCCAGCTTCCGCAGCGCAACGCCCATGCCGAGGCCGACGACGAGCTGCGCGCCATTCTCGACACCGCCAGCGACGGCATCATCACGCTCGACGCGCAGTCGCGCATTCACAGCTTCAGTGCGGGCGCCGAGGCCATCTTCGGCTACAGGATCGCCGAGGTGGCGGGAAAGTCCTTCGCCGAGCTGTTCGTCCCCGAAAGCCGCCGGGTCTTGCGCGACTATCTCGCGGCACTGCAGGGCCCCGGCCTTGCCAGCGTCTTCAACGATGGCCGCGAGGTGCAGGCGGTCGTCAAGCAAGGCGGCACGGTTCCGCTTTTCCTCACCATCGGGCGCCTTCAGGCGCCGAAATCGCAGGCCGCCTTCTGCGCCGTGGTCCGCGACATCACCCAGTGGAAGAAGACCGAGTCCGAACTGCGCGAGGCCAAGGAAAGGGCCGAGGCGACCAGCCGGCAGAAATCGGAGTTCCTGGCGCGCATCAGCCATGAACTCCGCACGCCGCTCAATGCCATCATGGGGTTCTCGGAAGTGATGCGGCTGGCCCGCTTCGGCGAGATCGAGAACGAGAAGTATCGCGGCTACGTCAACGACATCCATGCCAGCGGCAGCCATCTCCTGTCGCTGATCAATGACCTGCTCGACATCGCCAAGGTCGAGGCGGGCAAGCTCGAGCTCAACTTCACCGCCGTCAATCTGGGCGAGGTCATCGACCACGCCATGAAGATGCTGCAGGAAGAGGCGACGTCCGCGCGCGTGGTCCTGCGCAAGGCCTGGCCGCAAGGGCTGCCCAATGTGGTGGCCGACCTGCGATCGATGCGGCAGATCATGCTCAATCTTCTGTCCAACGCCATAAAGTTCACCGATCCCGGCGGCGAGGTGATCGTCTCCGGCCAGCTGACCGAAGCCGGAGAGCTGAAGCTGCGCGTCAAGGACACCGGCATTGGAATGGATGCCGATCAGCTGCGCGATGCGCTCGAGCCCTTCCGGCGCGTGGTGACGGAAGGCCGCGAGGCACAGGGCACCGGACTTGGCCTGCCGCTGACCAAGGCGCTGGCAGAGGCCAACCGCGCCACCTTCGCCATCAGCAGCGAACCGCGCAAGGGCACGATGGCCGAGATCACCTTCCCCACCACCCGCGTTCTGGCCGAATGACGGAGACGAGCCTGCCCCGACGGCGGCACGGCCAGCAATTTGCGCCCGGCAGCCGCCTCCTGCGCGTGGCTGCGCTGGTCATCGGCGGGCTGCTGGCGCTGCCGGTCATCACCATCATCTATCTTGCCGCGACGCCTGCAGAGAATATCTGGCCGCATCTGGTTGCCACCGTTCTGCCCGGCTACATCTGGCAGACCGCGCTGCTGCTCGCAGGCGTCGGCGCCATCACCTTCGTTGTCGGAACGGCGGTCGCCTGGCTCGTCACGGCCTGCAGCTTTCCGCTCCGGCGGGTGTTTCAATGGGCCTCGCTCATGCCCATGGCGATGCCGGGCTACATCGTCGCCTATACCTATGTCGACCTGTTGAGCTACGCAGGGCCCGTACAAACCTCGCTGCGCGGCCTCTTCGGCTGGAAGACGCCCGCCGACTACTGGTTCCCCGAAATCCGCTCCATGGGCGGCGCCATCGTTGTGCTGTCGATGGTGCTCTATCCCTATGTCTTCCTCACCGCACGGGCGAGCTTCATCCGCCAGCCAGGCATGCAGATGGAAGTGGCGCGCGCGCTGGGCCAGACGGCCTGGGGCGCCTTCCGCCGCGTGGCGCTGCCTCTGGCCCGGCCGGCCATCGCCGTTGGTGTAAGCCTGGCGCTGATGGAATGCGTCAACGACATCGGCGCCGCCGGCTTCTTCGGCGTACGCACACTGACGCTGGGGATCTACACCACATGGCTCTCGCAGGGAAATCTGGGCGGGGCGGCTCAGATCGCGGCGGTGATGCTGGTCTTCGTCTTCGCCCTGCTCTGGATCGAACGTGCTGCCCGGCGGCAGCGCAGCTTCGTCATGCCCACGCGTCGCCCGCGCGCCGCCGACCGCGTGCGGCTGCGCGGTGTCAGGGGCTGGATCGCCTTCGCCGTATGCCTGATCCCGATCATCATCGGCTTCATCGTGCCCGCGCTGACCCTGGTGAATTTCGCCCTTCACCACCTGGATCAGGCGGTGTCGGCCTCCTTCTTCAAGGCCGCCTCGCACTCGCTGGTGCTTGCCACCACCGCCGCGGCGATTGCCGTCTGCCTGGGCCTGATCCTCGGCTACTCGAACCGGATGGCGCCCGGCGGGCTGACCCGCAAGGTGATCCGTCTGGCCAGCATGGGATATGCAATCCCCGGCACGGTGCTTGGCATCGGCGTGCTCATCCCGCTTGCCGCCTTCGACAATGCCATCGACACCTTGATGCGCGACCGGTTCGGCATTTCGACCGGACTCCTTCTCTCGGGCTCGATCGCCGCGATCACCTTCGCCTATGTGGCGCGTTTCCTCGCGGTGTCTTTCGGCGCCGTGGAGAGCGGACTGGAAAAGGTCACGCCCAACCTGACGGCTGCGGCGCGCACGCTGGGGCGCGGGCCGATCGCCACCTTCTTCGAGATCCACGTGCCGCTGCTGCGGCCGGCGCTGGTCACGGCCGCGCTGCTCGTCTTCGTCGACTGCATGAAGGAATTGCCGGCCACGCTGATCCTGCGCCCCTTCGACTTCGAGACCCTGGCGACAACGGTCTTCATGCTGGCCTCGCTCGATCAGCTCGAGGAGAGCGCCCTGCCGGCCCTCACCATCGTGGCGGTGGGATTCATTCCGGTCATCATGCTGTCGCGCACCCTGCGCGACCCGCGGATCATGACCGCAATGCGGGCAGGTCCCTGAACAGGTCCAGCGCCTCGGGATTGGCGAGCGCCTCCTTGTTCTTGACCTCGCGGCCATGCACCACGTCGCGGACCGCCAGTTCGGTGATCTTGCCCGACTTGGTGCGCGGGATGTCGGCCACCGCGAGGATCTTGGCCGGCACATGGCGCGGCGAGGCGCCATCGCGGATCTTCTTGCGGATCGCCGCGATCAGCGCGTCGTCAAGCACGGCCCCCTGCCTCAACCGCACAAACAGGATCACGCGGACGTCGTTGTCGAAGTCCTGACCCACGGCAATGGCTTCGACGACGTCCGGAATCTGTTCGACCTGGGCATAGATCTCCGCCGTGCCGATGCGCACGCCGCCCGGATTGAGGGTCGCATCGGATCGGCCGTGGATGATCATGCCGTCATGATCGGTGATCTCGGCAAAGTCGCCGTGGCACCAGATGTTGTCGAAGCGGGCAAAATATGCGTTGTGATACTTGGACCCGTCCGGATCGTTCCAGAACATCACCGGCATCGACGGAAAGGGCTTCACGCAGACCAGCTCGCCCTTCACGTTGCGCAGCGGGCGGCCTGCCTCGTCATAGACGTCGACGGCCATGCCGAGCATGGGCCCCTGGATCTCGCCGCGCCAGACCGGCTCGAAGGGATTGCCGCCGACGAAGCAGCCGCAGATGTCGGTGCCGCCCGAGATCGAACCGAGATGGAGATCGGCCTTGATGCCGGAATAGACAAAGTCGAAGCTTTCGGCCGAAAGCGGCGAGCCGGTTGACAGCATGCTGCGCAGCGCCGGCAGGCGGTGCGTGAGCTTTGGCTGCCAGCCGGTCTTCTTGACCGCGTCGATGTACTTGGCCGACGTGCCGAAGATGGTCATGCCCTCGGCATCGGCGAAGTCGAAGAGCATGCGTTCCGAAGGGTGGAATGGCGAACCGTCGTAGAGCAGCAGCGTCGCACCCGTGGCGAGGCCGGTGACCAGCCAGTTCCACATCATCCAGCCGCATGTGGAAAAGTAGAACAGCCTGTCGGAGGCCTTTGTGTCCGTATTCAGCACATGCTCGGACAGATGCTTGAGCAGGATGCCCCCGGCGCGATGAACGATGCACTTGGGAATGCCTGTCGTGCCGGACGAATAGAGGATGTAGAGCGGGTGATCGAATGGTAACTGCGCGAAGGCGATGGGTCCTTCGTCATGATCCGCCAGGAATGCCTGGAAGCTGACCGCACCCGGCAGCGCCGCGGCGACAGACTCCGCCTCCCCCGTATAGTCGATCACCACGGCCTGCGTGACCGACTTCAGTTCCTTCAGCACGTTGCCGATCTTTTCCGCCATGCGGATGGTCTTGCCGGCATAAAAGTAGGCATCGCAGGTGATCAGCAGCCGGGGCTCGATCTGGCCGAAGCGGTCGAGGATGCCGCGCTCGCCGAAGTCGGGCGAACAGGAGGACCAGATGGCGCCAAGCGAGGCGACGGCCAGAAAGCTCACGATGGATTCCGGCATGTTGGGAACCACCGCGCAAACGCGGTCGCCGGGGCCGATTCCGGCGGCGGCCAGCGCCCGATGCATCTGCGCGACGCGGGCGTTCAGCTCCCGCCAGCTCATGCGGCGCGCGACCTTGTCTTCGCCGCGGAAGACCAGCGCGTCGCTGTCATCGGACTTGACGAGCAGGTTCTCGGCGTAGTTCAGCCGGGCGTCCGGGAAGAAGCGGGCGCCCGGCATCTTGCCTTCATCGACAAGCACGCGGCTCCCGCGCGTCTCCGCCCGGACGCCGCAGAAATCCCACAGGAGCGACCAGAAGGCCTCGGGCTGTTCCACGGAGAACCGCAGCGTGTCGCGGAACCCCGTGAGCCGCAGCCCGTGGCGGGCATTGGCCGCTGCGACGAAGCGCGTCAGATTGGCTTCGGCCATGCGCGCGGCACTGGGGGTCCACAAGGGGCGGTCGGTCATGTATGCGGGTCTCCGGTTCGGTCGGCGGATGGTCTAGTGTCGTCACGAAAGGGCCGCAAGTCCTGCCGAAAAGCGGCGTTTCAACGGGAGTTCGCGATGCAGCGCATGCATGTTCTGGCCGGCGCAGGCCTGGCCGCCCTGGTCCTGCTGCTGGCAGGCTGGATGATCTTCGCACCGGGCTGGGTAACGGCCCGGCTGCAGGAGGCCATCCGCGTCCAGCTCGGCCGCGACCTCAAGGTCACGGGTGGCGCACATCTGAACTTCTCGCCGCTGTCGGTCCAGCTCGACGGTCTCCGGCTGGAAGATCCTGCCGCGCCGGACGATGCGCTGGCCACGGCGAAGTCCGCGCGCATTCCAATCAGCTTCATGGGACTGGTGGGACGCAACATCGACCTGACCCGCGCAACCCTCGTCGATCCGGAGTTCGCCTTCCTGGTGAATGAAAAAGGCGATGCCAACTGGGCGCTCCCCGCACCCAAGACGCCAGAGGCCATCCGGCTGGACCTGGAGAATGCCTCGATCCGCTTCTTCGATGCCCGCATCGGCCAGAGCTTCACGACATCGGGCGGAACGCTCGCCGCCGACATTACGGCGGACGGCGGCCTCGCGGTTTCCGGCACCATGGTGGTGAAGGACAGGCTGGTCAAGACCGAGGCCACGCTGAAGTCGCTGGCCCGCGTGCACGAGGACGGCTCGCCCTTCCAGCTCAACTTCGATGCGCCGGACCTTGGCGTTACCTTCGAGGGCCGGCTGGCCACGGCGAAGACGCTGAGCCTGGTCGGCACGGTGTCGCTGAGCGGCACCAGCCTGCACCAGGCGCTGGACTGGATGGGTATCGACACCGGGCGCGACGGCGAGCCGGGCTTCACGGTGTCCGGCGCGCTCGAGACGGCAGGGCGCGCCTTCGCCGTCAAGGCGGCGGAACTCAGCCTTGGCAATATGCGGATGTCGGGCGACATGAGCATCGACGTCCGGTCGGAGAGGCCGCGTTTCGACGGCCTGCTCTCCGCCGCGGATTTCGACCTTGCCCCCTTCGTGCCCGCAACCGGCAGCAGCGCGGATGACTGGGGCCGCAACCCGCTGGGGCTTGGCGCCCTGCGCGAGCTGGATGCCACCATCGCCATCAAGGCCGACAGCCTGCGCTACGCCGAACTCACCGCCGGCCCGTCGCAGATCAACTTGACGCTCGCCGAAGGGCAGCTCGACAGCCAGATCAACATGTCCGGCCTGGCCGGCGGCGCTGCCACACTGCAGGTCACCGCGGATGCGACCACGTCTCCTCCCGTGCTCGGGCTGGGGTTCAAGGCCGAGGCTGTCGACTTCCAGTCGCTGCTCGCGCCGTACGGAATCTCCTGGATCAGCGGACGCGGCAACCTGGTGGCGCTGGTCTCGGGCCAGGGTGCAACGCAGCAGGAGTTGATCGGCGCGCTCAAGGGAGAGGCGGAAGCCAGCATCGCCGATGGCGCGCTGACGGGACTCGACATTGCATCGCTCTTCGCCGCCGCGAGCCAGCGCATCGTGGAGGGATGGGCCAGCCAGCAGGGTGCAGCGACCGGCTTCGCCACGCTCACGGCGCGCGCAACAATTGCCGACGGCATTGCGACCATGAGCAATCTCGCGCTCAGCAACCCGACCCTCACCCTGACCGGCGGCGGCGATGTGGATCTGCTGCGCCGGTCGCTCGACCTCAGCGTCGACCCGCGAGTGCTTGCAGCAGACGGCACGAGCAGCGGACTGCCGGTCTCGCTGCGCGTCTCCGGCCCCTGGGCCACGCCGCGCATCTATCCCGACATTGCCGACATCCTCAGCAAGCCGGAGCAGGCCTATGAACGCCTGCGCGCCATGGGGCTTCAGCAACAGCAGCCGCAGCTTCCGGCCCCGGCCATGCCCAATTGAATGCGCCCCCGAAGGCAGGCAACATGACGCCATGATCCGCGTACAGCAGCAACCCTTCGACGCCGGCCAGGAACTCACCGCCCTCAAGGCGGGACGTACCAACATTGGCGGCACCGTGATGTTCCTCGGCACTGTGCGCGACGTCTCGGATGGCTCTGACATCCGGGCCATGACGCTCGAGCACTATCCCGGCATGACGGAGCGGGCATTGCAGGAGATCGAAGCCGAAGCCCAGCGGCGATGGCCCCTCGATGCCTCGCTGATCATCCACCGCTACGGGCGGCTGGAACCCGGCGAGGATATCGTCCTTGTCATCACCGCGTCCGCACATCGCGACGCCGCCTTCGATGCCTGCCATTTCCTGATCGACTGGCTGAAGACGAAGGCGCCCTTCTGGAAGCTCGAGGAGAGCCCGCGAGGGGCCAACTGGGTGGCGGCCAAGGAGAGTGACGACGACGCGGCCGCCCGGTGGGAGGCTTCGCCGCCGTGAGGAGGAGGTCGCGCGGCCTGTCGCGCCTGCTCCTGACCGTTGCGGTGCTTGCAGCAATACTGCTCGCCCTGCGCCAGTTCGGACTGATCGCCCCGGAGACCGGACAGTTCCGCGCCGTCGACGGCGATTCGCTGCGGCGCGGCGACATCGAACTGCGGCTGCATGGCATCGATGCCCCCGAACTTCATCAGGAGTGCCAGCGCGCCGATGGCACGGCCTATGCCTGCGGGCGGGAGGCCCGGTCGCAACTGGCGAAGCTGGTGGCCGGGGTGGAACTGTCCTGCGTCGTGCTTGAGACCGACCGCTATGAGCGGGAGGTTGCAACCTGCAGCGACGGCGACATCGACATCAATGCAGAAATGGTGCGGTCGGGATGGGCCACGGCCTACACGCGGCATGGCAGCGACTATCTGGCGGAAGAGCAGTCCGCGCGATCCGCACGCCGCGGGATCTGGCAGGGCCGTTTCGAGCAGCCGGAAGCGTGGCGCAATCGCCACCGCGATGCGCTTGTGCGGGGCAGCATGGCGGATGAGGCCTCATCCATTCACGACTGACATGGGCTTCGCGCGGCAGAGCCCATTGTCATCGGCGCGGAAATGATCATAACTTTGCGCAAAACAAAATCGAACCGGGAGGACCCAGGATGGCCAAGACCGCCGCAAAGAAGAAAGCCGCAAGGAAATCCGCCGTGAAACCTGCCAAGAAGTCGGCGTCACGCAAGGCGGCAAAGCCGGCACCACGCAAGGCGGTGAAGGCGGTGGCGAAGGCCTCGCCGACACAGGCGGTGAAAGCGTGGCTGAAACGCTTTGACGCGGCACTCACGGCGGGCGATGTCGATGCTGCGGTCAAGCTCTTCGGTGTGGAGAGCTTCTGGCGCGACCTTGTGTCCTTCACCTGGAACATCAAGACCTCCGAAGGCCAGCAACAGATCGCCGACATGCTCAAGGCGACGCTCAAGAAGGTGAAGCCGTCAAACTGGCAGATCGAAGGCGAGGCCAGCGAGGGCGGCGGCCTGCAGGAAGCCTGGATCACATTCGAGACAAAGGTCGCGCGCGGCCGCGGGCATCTGCGCCTCAAGGACGGCAAGGCCTGGACCCTGCTCACCACCATGGTTGAACTCAAGGGCCATGAAGAGCCCTCCGGCGAGAAGCGCCCGCCGGGCGTCGTCCATGGCGCCTTCAGGGACCGCAAGACCTGGGCCGAGCGCCGCGCCGAGGAACAGGCAAAGCTCGGCTATGAGGAGCAGCCCTATGTGCTCATCGTCGGTGGCGGACAGGGTGCCATCGGCCTTGGCGCGCGGTTGAAGCGGCTGGGCGTTCCGACGCTCATCGTCGAGAAGAACGAACGGCCGGGCGATTCCTGGCGCAAGCGCTACAAGTCGCTCTGCCTGCATGATCCGGTCTGGTACGACCATATGCCCTATCTGCCATTCCCCGATCACTGGCCGGTCTTCTCGCCGAAGGACAAGATCGGCGACTGGCTGGAGATGTACACGAAAGTGATGGAGCTGAATTACTGGGGCTCGACTGTCTGCGAGAAGGCCTCCTACGATCCCGAAAGGAAGGAATGGACCGTCGAGGTCGTGCGCAATGGCCAGCCGGTGACACTCCGGCCCAAGCAGCTGGTGCTGGCCACCGGCATGTCCTCCGTCCCCACCATCCCGAAGGATCCGGGCCGCGAGACCTTCGAGGGCGAGATCCAGCAAGTCCGACACGCTGATGGATATCGGCCTCTCCGCCCTCTACTCGGAGAAGGCGGTCAAGAGCGGCATCGATCATCACAAGGCAGATCTGATCTTCGCCTCGGTGCCCTACAAGGTTCTGCCGGCCGTTCAGACCCCGCTTTACGAGCAGATGAAGAAGAAGGATGCCGGGTTCTACAAACGCCTCGAGAAGGCGGGCTTCATGCTCGACTGGGGCGAAGACGGCTCGGGCCTCTTCATGAAGTATCTCCGCCGCGGCTCCGGCTACTACATCGACGTTGGTGCGTCCGAGCTCGTCTGCGATGGCAAGATCAAGCTGAAGAGCGGCGTGTCAGTGAAGGAGATCAAGCCACACTCCATCGTCTTCTCCGATGGCAGCGAGCTGGAAGCCGATCTCATCATCTATGCCACCGGCTATTCCTCGATGAACGGCTGGGCCGCCAGGCTGATCAGCCAGGAGGTGGCCGACAAGGTCGGCAAGGTCTGGGGCCTCGGGTCCGGCACCAAGAAGGATCCCGGCCCCTGGGAGGGCGAACTCCGCAACATGTGGAAGCCGACGCAGCAGGAGGCGCTGTGGTTCCATGGCGGCAACCTGCATCAGTCGCGCCACTACTCGCAGTTCCTGTCGCTGCAGCTCAAGGCGCGGCAGGAAGGCATTCCGACGCCGGTCTACGGACTGCCGGAGGTTCATCACAAGGCGTGAATGCGGAAGGGCCCCTCGCGGGGCCCTTCTCATGCTGGACTGGACCTATGCCCTTCAGGCGGAGCGGCGAACCGGCATCACGCGGTTGAGCGCCAACCCCGCACCGAGGCCCGCGCCATGCAGGATGACGGTCCCGGCGATGAAGCCGAGGGCATAGTCGAGGGCCGAGGCGCCGATCGGCATTTCAACCGTATGGGCATAGCCGTGGAACACGGCGAAGGCGCCGGCGAGTGCTGTGGCCACCACCAGCGGAATGCTGCGGCGGATGAGGGCCGCAAA
The DNA here is from genome assembly GCA_026400595.1 of Alphaproteobacteria bacterium. GTDB lineage: Bacteria > Pseudomonadota > Alphaproteobacteria > Rhizobiales > Aestuariivirgaceae > Aestuariivirga. The sequence continues at coordinate 14,274 of JAPLOT010000542.1, forward strand.
GCCGAGGACGCCGACCGAAAGCAGTATGGCTGCTTCGACGTATGGCAGGCCGAAACCCGCAAGGCCCCAGAGCCCGCCCGCCACCATCATCGAGACGAAGGCGGCCGGAACCATCCACAGGGCGCGGCCGCCGAGATTGGCGGCCAGCAGGCCCACCGCGAACATGGCCAGCAGGTGATCGTAGCCGCCGAAAGGATGGGCGAAACCATGGGTGAAGCCCGAGGCCACGTCGTGGCCCGTATGGGCCTGCGCGGTCCCGGCCATGACGGCGAGAATGAATGATGCGGCGGCGATCCGGCGTGTCATGTGCTGCTCCTTTGCTCTTGCAATGCGCCCCTTGGCGTATTCTATGACGGAACCAAACTAGCACGGCGGCGCCCCCGCGCCAGCGCCTTGTTGCGGCCTCCCATGGCAGCAAAGCGTCATGCGCAATGCGCCCTTGCATCAGGATTTTGCAGAAAGGACCATCGACAATGACCCATTCCGCCCTCAGACCGGATTCCGTCGCCGTGATCACCGGCGGTGCGGCCGGGATCGGTCTCGCCGCCGCACGGCGCTTCGCGGCCGCAGGTCTCAAGGTCTGCATCGCCGATCTGGGGGCAGAACGGCTCGCCGCCGCCGCAGCCGGTCTCGCCGCGACGAGCCACGGCGGCATGAACACCGTCATGACGATGGAGGCAGACGTCAGCCGT
>JAPLOT010000502.1 GCA_026400595.1 Alphaproteobacteria bacterium
CTGCAGCCAGTCGGCCTCGGTCAGGGGCGGAATGGCTCCAAGGATCGGCTGCCATTCGGTGATCGACAGGCCGCTGTCGGTCAGGCGCGTGGCGCCGCCTACGATCACCATGCAGAGGATCAGGAAGGCGGTGAAATAGAGCCAGAACCGGACCACGGGAAGCGCAGCGCGCTGACGGGTGTCGAGGAGGTGCATGGTGGAGGCCAATAGACGCGGACCCCTGTCCCTTCAAGGGATGAAGCGCCGCATGCCCTTGCGCCGGGCGTGGCGGCAGACTAGGTGACGCCCATGCGCCAGCGTACCCGCAAAGCCATCGGCACCGTTGCCACAGTCCTCTTCCTGATCGTCTATTCGCTGATCGCCATGGCGATCGGCGGAAACTACGTGGTAGGCAGCGGGCTCATCCCCGAGCTGCTCTATTTCATGGTTGCGGGTGCACTCTGGCTGCCCGTGGTCATGGCCCTCATCCGCTGGATGGCGAAGCCCGATCCGGTCAGCTGACATTCACCCGGTGCAGCCGGTTGAAGAGCAGGAAGGGCAAGCCGGTCAGCAGCGACTTGATGTAGCGCGTCTCCTGCAACTGCCCGGACAGCGACAGCCGCGGCAGCGCCTGCAGATGGTCGGCATGGGCGGGATAGATGAGACCCTTGCGGGTGGTAACCGCGCTCGTGAAGGGAACTTCGCGCGCAAGATCGAAGTCGCGCGGTCCGGCGGAAAGCTCGTCGCCATAAGGATAGGCGAAATGCCGGGGCCGCCTGCCCAGTTCGTGCGTCAGTCGGTCGGCAGAAGCGGCCATCTCCGAAAGCGCCTCGCCGGGTGGAAGGCGGGCACTCGCAAAGTGGCGGACCGTATGCGCCCCGATGGTGCACAAGGGGTCTGCGGCAAGTGTCCGCAGCTCATCCCAGGTCATCGCCGACTCCCGGCAGAGCCTGTCCAGATCGAGACCGTGTCGGGTGCAGAACGCTCTGATCCAGTCGCGCTGCTCGTGCTGGTCGAGAGTCCGGACGGGCCAGTACAGGGTCTCCCATGCGGCACGCTTCTGGTCGACCGTGCGTGTCTCGAGGTCGACATGTCGACCGGCAAGCGAAGCCGTGACCCGCGGCGACTGGGCGATGGCGATCTCCAGCCCTCGCCACCACAATTCGCAAGTGCCATCGATCATGCCGGTGGTCACATAGACCGTGAAAGGGCAGTCATGGCGATCGAACACCGGCCGGGCATGAACGAGATTGTCCCGATAGCCGTCATCGAGCGTGAAGACGGCGAATGGCTTGTCATGCTCGCCTGCGGTCACGCGTTCGACGGCTTCATCGATGCTCACGAGGTCGTAGCCCAGGGACTTGACCATGACGATCACGGCATCCAGGAAACCCGGATCCACTTCGAGAACGCGGTTGGGAACGAAGCCCTCCTGCTGTCCGCCGCCGGGGAAGACATGGTGGAGCATGAATATTGCACCGAGACCCGTGGTTGTTCGCTGGAGCAGCGCAGTTGCCCCAGAATAGTACATGAGATCGAGGCTTGTCTTGAGGAACGCCGTATTCGGCATCACAAAGGGTCCCGGAATGCCAGCAAGTGCGGGAATCTATCGCAAATGGCATGAACAAAGCGTTGCCCTAGATGAATCGCTGGCAGGTGCGGTCCCCTCCATGCTGTCGGCGGAAGGGTTAACGGCCGAGATCCATTGCGCGCTCCCTCCCCTCCACAGAACTTGGACAAGCTTCGAGCAGATCGCACATGGCACGTTCTACCAGTCCTTTCTCTGGTGCAGCGCCTGGCTGGAGACGGTCGGCAGGGCTTCGCAGGTCGAACCGATCGTGGTGATCCTGCGGGATGGGAGCCATCGCATCTGCGCTCTCCTGCCCCTGCAGATCAGGCGAGCGGGCAAGCTGCGGATTCTCGAGTGGCTTGCCGCGCCGAGCAACAATTATGGCTATGCACTCTACCATCCGGACTTCATCCAGACCGCAGGCACCTGGCTTGGCGCCAATTGGCCGGCACTTGTGCGGTCCATCGGCGGGGTCGATGCCGTGGTCCTCCGCGACAACCCGGAACGCATGGAGGACATCGCCAATCCGCTGACAGGCATGTTCACCACCCGGGCCGCCAACCGCTCCTATGTTCTGAGGCTCTCGCCGGACTTCGCGTCACTCTACGGCCGGAAGCGTGATGGCGACACCCGGCGGACGGGACGCAAGAAGGAGAAGGCGCTCTCGCGGCTTGGTACTGTCGAGTTCGGCCTTCCGCAGGGACGCGAGGCAACCAGAGCTGTCATCGAAACCATGTTCGCGCAACAGCAAGGACGCCTCGCCGAGCACGGAATTCACAACGTCTTCGGCCCTGCCGAACGCGCCTTCATCCATCGCATTGCTGAACTCCAGGACGAAGGCCGGCCTGTTCTTGCACCCTTTACCCTCAAGCTGAACGGAAACGTGCTGGCCATTTACCTTGGCGGCATCTACAAGGACACGTTCTGGGCGCTCATCTCGTCGCTGGCTGCCGGACCGGAACGAAAGTACTCCCCGGGCGACATCGCCTTGCGGCTGAGCATCGAGCGCTGCTGTGTGGCCGGCCTGTCGACCTACGATTTCTCGGCGGGATCGTCGCGCTACAAGCTGAGCTGGTCCGACGACATCATCCAGCTGCATGACATCATCAAAGGCACCACGTTGCCGGGTGCCGCTTATGTCGCCTGGCTTCGTGGCAGGTCCGCGGCCAAGCGTTTCATCAAGGAAAACGACACCCTGCTCCGTTGCGCCTCCGGCCTTCGCCGACTGCTGCGCGGTCAGCCTCCGGTCAGGCCGACTTCAGACTGAGTTCGGCCCGAGCGGCTTGGGGCGGGCCCACCAGGACGTGACATGTCGACTGGGCTCCGGCGGTCAGAACCGGCAGCAGGGACCCGACGTCACCGGTGCTGCCAAATTCGGGTGCAATGATCGCGACATGCTGGCACACGCGAACCAGCGATGGCAGATCGGCGACTGTCCCGCCAAGACTGATGATCACGACGTCATAGACTTGTGCCAGCGCCGCAAGTACGGATTCTGCCCTCTGCGCAATCAGTTGCCGTGTCGTTGCCGACCAATCATTTCCATGGCGCAGGATATGCGCCGTCGAACCAAGGTCGCGGCCGATCACCTTGGTGAAGTCGACGGTTCCCATCAGCAACTCGGCGAGGCCGGGCCCGCGGATCACGCCGCAGATGTCCTCGATCTGCGACCCACCATTCGAGAGGTCCGCGATGACGACCCGCTTGCCTGAGGCTGCGAAGTGCCGCGCCACGGCGACGGACGCCGTTGCCGCTGCGATGGCTTCGCAGTTCACCGCCAACAGGGCCAGCCGTACACCGCCGCCCGCCGCCTGGCCCAAGCTCCAGGCCGCAAGCTGGGCGGCCGCCGGAGTTACGGCTGGCGACAGAAGAAAGTCTTTGGCCTCCTCCAAGGTCTCCACCTGGGGCATCGTGGCCACCTCCGGAACACGCGGTGCCGCATGTGGCTCTCCCGCCGGGGCGGGCTGTACGGCATTGAGAATGGCGGCCGGGACAAGCTGTGCCGGCGAAGGCATGGCGGAAACGGCGTAAGCAGGCGGTGCCGGAGCCACGGCTGGCTGAGCCTGTTCGGACAGGCGTTCGGTGAGGCGTGCCGCTGCAGCCATCAGCTCCGCAAGGAAAGCAAGGCCGATGGCAAGCGCTGCGCCGGCCAGGGTCAAGAGAAGCACGATGGGACCGCGCTTGGGAAAGGACGGCGCCGAAGGAACCGAGGCGCTCTGGATGATCCGCGCCATGCCCGGTTGAGCCGACTGATCCTGTCGTGAACTGGCCTCGGCGAAACGGCTCAGCATGGTTTCGAGCAATGCGCGGTCGGCTGATGCCTCGCGTTCCAGCGCCTTGAGCTTCACATCGTCGATGTTGGCGTTGGCCTCGGCCGACTTCAACCGGTCCAGGCTCTCGCGCAGCGACTTCTCGCGCGCATCTGCCACCCGCGCCTGTTCCTCGAGGCTCGTGACGACCTTCAGTGCCTCCGACCTGATCTGGCGGTCGACCGAAGTGACCTCGCCCTGCGCCGCCACCATCTTGGGGTGGCCGGGCAGATAGGTCGCCGAAAGTTCGGCCAAGCGCCGGGCGGCATCGCTGCGCTGCTCCTTCAGCCGTTGAACCGCGGCGGAGGCCAGCACATCCGAGGATGCATCGACACTGCCCTTGCTGTTCAGCAGGTCGCGGATGGAATCGGCCCTGGCCCGCGCTTCGGTGCTGGCAGCACGCGCCAGCGTGATCTGCGTGTTGAGCTCCGAGATTTCCTGCGTGCCAAGTGTGGTCGTCGCCCCCTGCAGCAGGCCGGCCTCGGCCCGGAACTTCTCGACGGCCTCCTCAGACCTTGCGAGTTTCTGGCGCAGTTCATCGATCTGCGCCGACAGCCAGTCGCGAGCGCGTTCCGTCGGCTGGGCCTGGCTCTCGCGAGTCCACTGGATATAGGTTTTCGAGAGCGTGTTGGACACCGCCGCTGCCGTCTCCGGGTTGGTGGAGCTGAATTCCACCGCGATGACGTTCGAGTTCGGCTGCTGGTAGACCGTCAGTTCATCCGCATAGCGGCCAAGTGCGCGCTGCTCAGGCGTCTTGAGCCGGGGATCCTCGCCAAAGCCCAGCGCCAGCTTCAGCCGGGAGACCGGCCCCAGACCGGCAAGAAGCGAATTGAATTCCGGCTTGCTGGCGAGATTGAGTTCGTCGATGACGCGGCGCCCCAGGTCGCTGGACTGAAGCACCGCGATCTGGCTGGCGACGATCCTGTCGTCGACGCCCGCCTCGCTGCGCTGGGTGTCCTGTGCCTGCACCCGATCGAAAGGTGTCTCCATGTTCTGAATGAGGATCTTCGCCTCGCTCGAGTACATGGGCTTGGTATAGTTGACGTAGGCTAGGCTCCCCGCAAAGAACAGCAGGGTCATGCCGATGATCATCACCTTGCGATGCAGGACGCCGCGCAGGACATCGGACAAGTTGATGGCTGCAGGAACGGGTGTTGATCCGTTGTCGCGGGAAATCATGGTCGGCACGCCTGATCTGAATTCAGATCGGTACAATCGCTTGGCTATGGTAACCAATCCCTTAACGCTTGGGTTGGGCTTGTCACTCCGAAGCGGGCGCTTAATTCCTTGCTAACCATAAATCCCTAGTCTGGTCCCGCGTGGCCATGGCGGCCGCGGTCGTCATCATCTCAATGGACCGGTCAACACCTCGTATGCGTCGCCTCCTCATGCTGACCCTGATCATTCCGCTCGCTGCCTGTTCGCAGGGCTGGGATGAGACACAGCCCTCCTCGCCGCCCGGCGGCACAGGCATCACCTTGTCCGGCGACGTGGCCGAAGGGGCGCTCGCGACATCAAGCATCTCGCAACTCCCGACACGCAACAAGTATGGAGCGATCGAACCCTTTGGCAGCAAGGGCACCGCCGCTGCCTATGAGTTCGGCAGCGGTTACAAGATCGGTGCCGGCGACCGCCTGACCATCCGCGTGGCCGGCGAGGCGGACCTCACGGGCGAATATGTGGTCGATGGCGCGGGCAACATCTCCATGCCCTATGTGCAGACGGTCTCGGCGGCTGGAATCACGGCGAGCGACCTCGAGCGTCTCATTGCCGCACGCTTGCGGAGCGGCTTCCTGCGCGATCCCAAGGTTTCCGTCCAGGTGACGACGCTTCGCCCCTTCTATATCCTGGGCGAAGTAAACACGGCTGGCAGCTTCCCCTATCAACCCGGCATGACCGTGCAGAACGCCATTGCCATCGCCGGGGGGTACGGACCGCGGGCGGATCAAAAACTTGTGCTGATCACCCGCAAGAATGCCCAGGGCACCAATACGTTTCGCGTTCCGGTAACCACTCAGATCTATCCTGGCGATATCGTCTATATCCGCGAACGCTGGTTCTGAGCGCCTGAATGCGAATTCTCCATGTCTTCCGGACGCCTGTGGGCGGCCTTTTCCGTCATGTCCGGGATCTTGCCCGCGGGCAGTCCGAGGCAGGTCACCAGATCGGCGTGTTGTGCGACTCCAGCACCGGCGGCGAGACGGCGGAAGAGCTGCTGAAGGGCATCTCCGGCTACTGCGCGCTGGGCATCAATCGCATGCCCATTTCCCGCCAACCGGCGGCCGGCGACCTGTCAGGGATCTACCGCACCTTCAGCGAAGTGCGGCGGCTGCGGCCCGATATCATTCATTGCCATGGGGCCAAGGGTGGCCTCTATGGCCGCATCGCTGCGCGGATGCTGGGTATTCCCTCCGTCTACACGCCGCACGGTGGAAGCCTTAACTATGACTGGACCTCGGCATCGGGTGCCGCCTTCCTTGCGACCGAGCGGGCACTGCGGCACGTGGGCACGGGACTGCACTTCGTCTGCCGGTACGAGCGCGATGCCTATGCAACCAAGATCGGTCTCGGCAGGTCACCGCACCGCGTGATCCACAACGGGCTTTGGCCCGAGGAAATCGCCACGGTGACCCCGGTTGCCGGTGCACCGGACATCCTGTTCATTGGCGACATGCGCTTGATCAAGGGGGTCGATGTACTGATCGAGGCCCTGGCTCTCCTGAACAGGACTCGCCGCACCACGGCCTGCCTGGTTGGCGATGGTCCCGATCTGCAGGGGTTCCGGTCATTGTCAGAGTCACTGGGACTGGCACAGCTGGTCAGTTTTCCCGGCCGCATGCCGGCCTCCGAGGGACTTTCGAGGGGGCAGCTTCTGGTGCTTCCGTCGCGGTCAGAGAGCTTCCCGTACATGGTCATCGAGGCTTGCGCCGCGAGAGTGCCCGTACTGGCCAGCGATGTTGGCGGGATCGGAGAAGCGCTCGATCCGCCAAGCCTGTTTCCTGCCGAGAACGTCGAGGCCCTCGCACAACGCATTGACCAGGCCCTGGCCAATCCCGAAGCCGAGGCGCAGGTCGCCGCAGGCTACCAGAAGCGGGTGTCCAAAAGCTTCTCCGCGTCCGGAATGGTGGCTGGGTTGCTCGGCTTCTACAAGGAACTAGGTGCAAGCCGGGACTCGCGCCCGCACCCATTTACCATGGATTAACCACCTTTGCGTCCGCCGCGGCCCACATCGGCAACTGGGCGTGATGTTTGCTCTCTGTTCAGCCGACCACATCAATCGTCTAGAAGCGGAACACTGCCAAAATGACGGCCCAGAACGACATCATTGCCCACGCCGTAACCTCGGAATTCCTCGAGAGCCTCAAGACAGCACCGATCAATGCGCGTCCGGAAGGACTGCGCGAAGCGCTCATCGACCGATTGTCCGCGGCCACGCCCGTCTCGGCGCGAATTCTGCAGGCTATGACGCGGGCTGCCGAAGGCATGCTGGTGGCCGCTGCCGGCCTCCTGCTGGCCGTCTATCATCCCGGCTTCGGGATTGACGCGCCGGCTGGCTTCTACATTCCCGTCATCCTGGCCGTGGGCATTGCGTTCCCGCTGCTGTCCGAACTGTTTCAGCTCTACTCCGTCGCCGCCCTGCTCCAGCCGCTCGGCCGGATGGCCAGGCTTCTCACGGTGTGGACGCTGATCTTCTCCGCCATCACCGCCGTGGCCTTCATCAGCAAGTCGGGTGAAGATTATTCGCGTTTCTGGCTGGCAAGCTGGTATGTCAGCGGAATTCCGCTGTTGATTGTCACGCGGGCGATCACTGCCCGGCTCACGCGGCATTGGAACCGTCACGGCAAGTTCTCCCGCCACGCCGTACTGGTAGGTGGCGGAGACTCTGCTGCCAAGCTGCTTGCCGCGCTCGACTCCAGCGCCACTTCGGATGTCTCGGTCGTGGGCATCTTCGATGACCGCGACGATCACCGCTCGCCGCCGCGGGTAAACGCGCTGCCAAAGCTGGGAACGGTGAACGACCTTGTCGACTTCGTCCGCCGCAGCCGGATCGATCTCCTGCTGATCAACCTGCCCCTGTCGGCGGAAACTCGACTGCTCGAGATCCTCAAGCGCCTGTGGGTCCTCCCGGTGGACATCCGGCTCAGCGCCTACTCACAGAAGCTGCACTACCGGCCGCGCGCCTATTCCTATGTTGGCAACGTGCCCTTTCTCGATGTCTTTGACCGGCCGCTCACGGAATGGGGCAAGATCATCAAGGCGGTGGAGGACAAGGTCATCGCGTCCCTTGCCGTGATCGCGCTGTCGCCCGTCATGCTGCTTGTCGCTCTGGCCATCAAGCTCGACAGCAAGGGCCCCGTGCTCTTCAAGCAGAAGCGCTTCGGCTTCAACAACGAGCTGATCGAGGTCTTCAAGTTCCGCTCGATGTATCACGAGTCAAGCGACGTGGACGCGGCAAGGCTCGTGACCAAGGGTGACCCGCGGGTTACCCGCATCGGCCGTTTCCTGCGCAAGTCGAGTCTCGACGAACTGCCGCAGCTCTTCAATGTTCTGCGCGGCGAACTTTCCCTCGTCGGCCCACGCCCGCATGCCACCAAGGCCAAGGCCGCCGACAAGCTCTACAACGATGTGGTCGACGGCTACTTCGCGCGTCATCGGGTAAAGCCGGGCATCACCGGCTGGGCGCAGATCAATGGCTGGCGGGGCGAAACCGACACGGCAGAGAAGCTCCAGCGCCGCGTCGAGCACGACCTCTACTATATCGAGAATTGGTCGCTCATGTTCGACCTCTACATCCTGTGGCGCACGCCGATCGCACTGCTCAAGACCGAGAGCGCCTATTGACCCCTGCCGCAGTCATAGGCCGCACGGTCGAGCCGCGCCTGCTCGGGCTCTCGCTTGAGCATGTCCGGTCCGCGGCAGTCTGGCTCATGCTGGCGTCAAGCTTCTACGTCATCGTCGAGCCGGCGCCGACCGACGTCATCTTTATCCTGACCCTGCTTCTGTTCCTGCCGTCGGGCCTGCGGATCTCGCCGCTCGTGTTTCCGATGATCCTCTGCCTCCTGCTCTACAATCTCGGAGGTTTCATCAGCTATATCGTCATGGCCGACAATGACAAGGCGGGCATGTTCGTGGTGGCGTCGGTCTACATGGGCGTTTCGGCCGTGTTCTTCGCCTTCTATCTTGCCGAAAACCCCGAACAGCGAATGGCCGTGATCAAAAGGGGCTACGTCGCGGGTGCCGTCATCGCTTCCGTGATCGGCATTCTGAGCTATTTCGATGTGGCAGGACTTGCGGTACTCTCGCCCATGGGGCGCGCACAAGGGACATACAAGGATCCCAACGTGCTTTCGACCTACATCATCCTGCCCGCGCTGTTCCTTATCCAGGACGCCATGCTCAAGAGTTCGGGCAGCAGACTGATACGCTTCGCCGCGCTGCTGACGATCCTTGCCTGCCTGTTCCTGTCCTTCTCGCGCGGCGCATGGCTGAACTTCGTCTTCTCGACGGTCATGATGATCGGACTCACCTTCATGCTGACTTCCTCGGCGCGACTGCGGAGCCGCATCGTCATGCTGACCATGATGGGGGTTGCGATTGCCGCCGTTCTCATCATGTACCTGCTCACCATCGAGGAGGTACGGACGCTCTTCTATGATCGCCTGACGCTGGTGAAGAGCTACGACACCGGCGAGACCGGCCGCTTCGGGCGCCAGCTCAATGCGCTGGGCGACATTTTCGTGTGGCCGCTGGGCTTCGGTCCCATGGAGTTCCGCAACTTCTACGGCCAGGACCCGCACAACGTCTTCCTCAATGCCTTCGCCTCCTATGGCTGGCTCGGCGGCATCTCCTACCTGCTGCTGATCATCGGCACGATCATTGTGGGCTTCAAGTCTCTGCTCGTCCGCTCGCCATGGCAGAATGCCGCGATCGTCCTGTTCTGTCCCTTCATCGGCACGGTCATCCAGGGAGTCCAGATCGATACCGACCACTGGCGGCACTTCTACTGGATGCTCGGCATGATCTGGGGGCTCTATGCAGCGTCTGCCACCTATGTGGTGCCGACGCGAAGGTCAGTTCCCCAGCCAGCCTGATACGCTGCTCCACACGCCGTCCTTGAGGGCGATGAGCGGTGTGCTCTCGTAGGCCTTGGGCGGCCCTTCGACTGGACGGCCGTCCGGCGAGAGCACGGCGATGTGGATTTCGCCATCCGTGTAATAGCGGTCATCCTCGCCGTTGCGCCCGTTGACGGTCGGACCGACGCCGGAAACCTGGTAGGTGGCGGTGACCATATGGGCCGCGATCACGTCGGCAATCAGCCGATCCCGTTCGGCATCGATGTCAGGCGAGATGTGGTGTGTGAACTGTCCGTTGTAGTGGTTCAGTCCTACGCCGGCATCCAGCGTGGCCGATCCCAGCCAGACCGAACGGTCTTCCACGCCCTTCTCCAGCACTTTCCAGATTCGGACATGGTTGCGCCGGTCAGCGCTGCCGCCAATCGGCTTTTCGAAAGCCATGTCCTGCTTGCGTCCCTCGTAAAGCAGGGTGCTCACCGGAGCTTCCTTGTAGGGCCGATCGAAGACCACAGATCCGGCGATTTCAAGGCTGCTCTTGAGCGTGATCGGGTCTGCCGGATACCAGCCGGCACGATGCAGCGCCAGGATCACGTCGGTCTTGGACCCGACAAAGCCGACATTGAGCGGGTCGCCGGGAATGCCCGCCGTGGTCGTCGTCACTGCCGCATGACCGGCCAGTCCGGGCTGGCGTTCATGGTGACTCCAGACTCGCGGCAAGACGATATAGGCAAGAACGCCATAGAGGGCCGCGATGATGACGATCCATTTCAGGACCTTGCGGCCCTTTGCTCCTGACGCCATGCCTTCCTCGCATCGCCACGTCCACCGCGACCGCGGTTCTCGATTACTTGCCTGGAGGGGCAGATGAATGGTCGGAGCGGCGGGATTCGAACCCGCGACCCCTACCCCCCCAGAGTAGTGCGCTACCGGGCTGCGCTACGCTCCGACTTGGGGGAGCCTCTAGCATCCCTTGTCCAAAAGCGGAAGCCCCGATTAGGGCGCACCGCGGCGGAACTGGGCAACGGCAAGAATATCGCCCCGGAAGGCCGTATAGCGCTGCGCCTGGACACCGAGCAGACCGGCCCAGACGATGTCGGAGACCACCACGGCGCAGGCCATTCCCATGACACCATAACTGGGCGCCAGCAGGGCCGCACCAAGCACGAGGACAACCACGGCGAAGGCACAGGAGGACGCCGTGTGCGCCTGGAAGCCATCGATCGCCAGCAGGTATTGGTTCATGCCCGCCGCCGCGCGGAACAGTTGGCTCACCATGAAGAGTACCAGTGGCCAATGCGCCATTGCATATTCCGGCCCGAAGATTCCGAGGATCAGCGGTCCGAAGAAGATGCAGATGAAGACGCAGACCAGAATCGCCGCCACGGACAGCAGGTTTACCCGCAGCAGCACAGTCTGTACCGCTTCGCGCTGACCCTTGACCAGGGCCTTTGCCAGATCGGGCAGCATCATCTGCTGGGTCGACTGCGTGACAAAGCCCGCGAGTGCGGCGAGCCGAATGGCAATGCCGAAGGCGGCGACGCTGTCCGGCGGCAGGAACAATCCGCCGATGATCGTCACAACGTCGGCGAAGGCAATGGTCACAGCAGCCACGATCACCAGCGACAGGGCCCGGTGCCGCAACAGCTTGCCGAAGCGGTGCGCGGGCCTTCGCCGCCAGGTGGGCGCGGCCTCCTCGCCCAGCACAATGGCCTGGCCAATGGCCACGGTGGCCGTGATCGCGATGATCACTATGAGCAAGGTGGTGAGGTCGTGGCGAAGACCGAAGGCGAAGGCCAGCAGCAGGTAGACCAGCAGCAGGCCGGGTCGGAAGAGATAGTCTGCGATGTACGACAAGGAGAACCGCCGCTGCGAGTTCGCCGTGGCGCTGGTCATGCGGATGAGGGACGAGAACGGCGCGATCAGCGTGCCGAAGATCAGGGCGGTGTTCAGGCCGGGGTTGAAGGGCTTGAAGACGATCAGCCAGACAACAAAGACGATCATCAACGCCGAGATACGGAAGGTGTCGCGCCAAGCAGCCGTATGGAAGGCCGCCACGAGCGACCTCGATCCCAGCGCATAGAATCGGGCGAGCGACGTGATCGAGAGCGCCGGATAGCCCGCAGTCATCACCAGACTGATGAGTGCCGCGGCACTCATGGTCCTCAGCACGATGCCGACGTCGTCTTTCGACAGCAGCCGGGCGAGCACGATTTGCGTCACCAGTCCGATGCCAGCGCCGCCAAGGCGGAAGCTCACCAGATTGGCGGCCCTGAGAATCATGCGCCAGAGTGGCATCGTCGCTACAAATCCATCCCGAAACTGGCCGCTGCAACATGCAGCGCGTCCCAGTAACCGTTTTTGGTTCTAGGCGCGATTGCCTTTCAGTTCCGTTGGATGGAAGGGTTAGAAGAGTCTTAACGCGAGAGCGCGGGATCTAGCAGTTTGCGAGCTTCGCCCAGTTCCCGCAATGCCGCGCGGAGTGATTCGGCATGATTGTCCGACAATCGGTTGGCAGGCCTCGCCGGCTCGGGCGCCGGCAAAGACTTGCCCACCCGCGGCGCCGGCTTGGCGCGACCCGGCGGCGGAGCCCCCTCCAATGCGCCATCGCGTTTCCGCGGCACGATTTCGCCGCGGCCCACGCCCGCAACATAGGCCACACCCTCTTCCTTGAGGATGTTCTGGACGCCGCGGATGGTATAGCCTTCCTTGTAGAGCAGGCTCCGCACGCCCTTCAGCAGTTCCACGTCGGCAGGGCGATAGAAGCGCCGCCCACCTGCACGCTTCATCGGCTTGATCTGCGAGAAGCGGGTCTCCCAGAAACGCAGCACATGCTGCGGTACTTCGAGTTCCTGCGCAGCTTCGCTGATGGTCCTGAATGCGTCCGGGGATTTCTCCACCATCGTCTCCCCTCCGCGGGTCGTCCTCTGCGAAACCCGGCCTAGTCCTCGTCGGTTCCGCGCTCGAGGCCGTTGATAACGTTCTTCATCACCTGGCTCGGCCGGAACACCAAAACCCGGCGAGGTGTGATCGGCACTTCCTCACCCGTCTTTGGGTTGCGACCGATGCGGCCGTTCTTCTGGCGCACCATGAAGGTGCCGAATGACGACAGCTTGACGGTCTTGCCCGCGACAAGCGTGTCAGAAACCAAGTCCAGGACGGACTTTACCAGATCTGCCGATTCGCTGCGCGAAAGTCCGATCTGGCGGTGAACAGCTTCGCTGAGATCGGCGCGGGTCAAGGTCTTGCTGGTCATTCCCTAAGCTCCCCGGAACTGGTTTTTCCGAGAACGTATGACTC
>JAPLOT010000357.1 GCA_026400595.1 Alphaproteobacteria bacterium
GAGGATGGCTGTCCTGAGCGGAGACGGCGGCTGGTGGCGGAAGGTAAAGTGACGCATGCAGCCCCTTACACGCGGGAGACTGTCGCTGCAAAGGGATCAGATGACATTGGTGTCCATGAGATAGAGCAGCACCGAGGCGGAAATCGCCGCAAGTCCGGTACCCAGCGCAATGGCGCCCGATACTTCGGCCACAGCCTCCTCGTTGCGCTGCGAGAAGAGAAAGGCATTGGCCCCCGTCGGCATGGCGGCGAAGAGCACCGCGATTTTCACCCAGAAGGGCGGCAGCGTCACGGCATAGCGGCAGGCCAGGAACACCAGCACGGGCATCAGCATCATCTTGAGGCCGATGATCGCGAACATGCCGCTCCAGGCACCCTTCAGCGAGTAACCGGCCAGCGACACACCGAGCGCGAACAGCGCCGTCGGGACGCTGGCATCGGCCAGCATGTCGAGCATGGTGAAGGCGATCGGGTGAAGCGAGAATCCGGTACTGCGCCACAGGCTGCCGGCGATCAGGGCCAGCACGATGGCATTGGTCGCGAGATTGACCACCAGCTCGCGCGCGGTGCGCTTAATGGAGAAGGATCCGGAGTGCCGCGCAATCTCGCGGTGAAGCATGGCCGCGAACCAAAGGACCGGCGCGTGGATCGACAGGATCATGCCCAGCGGGATCACCGCATTCTGGCCGAAATGCGCCAGGGCGAGCGGCGTGCCCAGCAGCGCCAGATTGCCGAAGCCGGCCGCCATCGACGTCGACGCGCCACCGCTGACATTCAGGCCGTCAAAGAACCGCGACACGAAGGCCGCAACCATCCAGGTGATGGCAAGCCCGCCGAAGAAGGCAACCCACAGTCCCCAGGGGGAGCCGCTCTGCGGCTCCATGGCGGCCACCGTCTTGAACAGCAGCGCCGGAATGGCGACATTGAAGACGAAGAGCGTGATGCCCTTGCCGGCTGCTGCGTTGAAAACGCCGAAGCGCGTGAAGCCATAGCCGAGCACGATCATGCCGAAGACCGGCAGGACCGTGTTGAGGATCGAATCCAAGGCTTAGAGCCAGGGCTGGGCGGCGGACTGCCTCTTCTCGTAGCTGTCGATGGAGGCGGACTTCTCCATGGTCAGGCCGATGTCGTCCAGTCCGTTCAGCAGGCAGTGCTTGCGGAAAGGATCGAGATCGAACGTCACCACGCCGCCATCGGGGCCGCGGATTTCCTGCTTTGGCAGATCGATGGTGAGTGTGGCATTCGATCCCCGCTCGGCATCGTCCATCAGCTTCTTCAGGTCCTCGGGCGACACCTTGATCGGCAGGATGCCGTTCTTGAAGCAGTTGTTGTAGAAGATGTCGGCGAAACTCGTCGAGATCACGCAGCGGATGCCGAAGTCAAGCAGGGCCCAGGGCGCATGCTCGCGCGACGAGCCGCAGCCGAAATTGTCGCCCGCCACGAGGATCTCGGCCTTCCGGTAGGCCGGATTGTTGAGCACGAAATCCGGAATCTCCTTGCCATCCTGCGTGTAGCGCATCTCGAAGAACAGCGACTTGCCAAGGCCCGTCCGCTTGATGGTCTTGAGAAACTGCTTGGGTATGATCATGTCGGTGTCGATGTTCACGATGTTGAGCGGTGCTGCCACTCCTGTGAGGGTTTCGAACTTCTGCATGGGACCTCTCTAGGATGCCTGGGTGAGATCGGTGCCGAGTGTTTCCTCCGCCCCGATCATGATGTTGAGGTTCTGTACGGCCGCGCCGGAGGCGCCCTTGCCGAGATTGTCGTAGATGGCCATCAGCAGGAGTTGCCCCCGCAGCTCGTTGCTGAACACGTGCAGGCGCATGCGGTTGGTGTTGTTGAGCACCTCCGGGCTGACCGACTCCGAGCGCTCGATCTCGGCATAGGGCGCAACCTCGATGACGGGCGATCCTTCATAGGCCTCGGCCAGGCAGTCGCGGATCGCTTCGCCCGTGGCGCGCTTGACGAGAAGTTCGCTGAACACGGGCACCGCGCCCAGCATGCCCTGCGCATAGTTGCCGACTGCGGGCTGGAAGACCGGCGCATGCGCCAGCATGGCGTAGCGCTGCATCTCGGGCAGATGCTTGTGGGTGAATGTCAGACCATAGGGCAGATGGGGAATGGCAGCCGAGCCGGCGGCTTCGTAGGACTCGATCATCTTCTTGCCGCCGCCCGAATAGCCGGACACCGCGTTGTAGGTGACGGGATAATCCGCCGACATGATCCCCGCGGCGATCAGCGGACGGACAAGGGCAATGAGCCCCTGCGGATAGCAGCCAGGATTCGCCACGCGGGATGCCGCGGCGATCTGGGCGCGGTGCGCGTCCGACATTTCGGCCATGCCATAGGCCCAGCCTTCGGCCACGCGGAAGGCGGTGGAGGCATCGATCAGCCGGGTTTTCGAGGCCGGATCGACCAGGGCCACCGCCTCCCGGGCCGCATCGTCCGGCAGGCACAGGATGGCGACATCGACGGAATTCAGCAGCTCGCGCCGGGCGGAGGGATCCTTGCGGCGTTCCGGATCGATCGACACGAGTGTCACGTCCGACCGGCTCTTCAGCCGGTCGCGGATCTGCAGCCCGGTCGTCCCGGCCTCACCATCGATGAATACACTGGTCATGGCGGGGCTTCTTACAGGCGGGGCGGCAGGGGCGCAACATCAGCGCCCGTTCCGGTGCCGGGCCTTGTCAACCCAGATATGTCAGGAAGAGATAGGCCATAAGGCCGACGGCAATCAGTGGACCGAGGATACGGGCGATGCGCTTGCCCAGCCGTTCGATCGGATCATCGTCATTGTCGGCGGTCGGCGTGGCGTGGAACAGCTTTTCGCGTTCGCGTTCCATGCGCTCGAGGATGCGGCGGGATTCTTCCTGGTCCGGAGTCATCCCGCACGCCGCTCGATGGCGTACATGTCGTCGTCGGACAGGCCGAAATGATGTCCGATCTCATGCACCAAGACATGGGTGACAATGGCGCCCAGGGTTTCCGCGTGTTCGGCCCAGTAGTCGAGGATTGCCCGGCGATAGAGAAAGACCATGTTGGGCAGACGGCCAGTTTCCGGCACCGCCTGATCCTGCGCCAGGCCGATGCCCTGGAACAGCCCCAAGAGGTCGAAGGGGCCAGCCCGCATCTCGGCCTGGACCTCATCGGTTGGAAAATCTTCCACCTGGATCACGATATTGCCGCAAAGCGCACGAAAGTCGGCCGGAAGCCCATCAAAGGCCTCGGCGGCGAGCCGTTCGAAATCCGCGATGGAAGGGGCGGAGAGGCCCGCGAGCCCGGTCTCCGCCATGGCAGCCTATTGGCAGAGCAGGACGCAGGTCCCGGTCTTGTCAGTCATGGCCTGCACCGTCGTCAGGCCTGCCAGAAAGCCAGTGGCCAGGGTCAAGAGAACCAGGCCGAGGAAAACACGGCGGAGGAATTTGGCATCCGCCTGAACTGTAGAACCCACGTCGATACCCCGCAAAGGTTTGCAGCAATGGTTTAGCTTATGAATCACTTTACTGCCACGCGGGTGACATAAAGCTTAACAGTTTGTTCATCAACCGTTAATTCTGCGCTCCAAAGCGGCACAGAGGTCTTTGAAATCACTACATAATCAGCAGAGGCGATCGGCCAGCCGGGCAATCCGGCGGCAAGCTTCGGCAATCTGTGATTCGTCCACGGTCAGCGCCACGCGCAGATGACCGGCACCACCCGCTCCAAAGCTCTCGCCGGGCATGGTCACGACATTCTCTTCGGCCAGCAGGCGCTCGGCAAAGGCCCGCCCGGAGAGCCCGGTCTTGCGCACGTCCACCATGACGAACATGCCACCTTCGGGCATGCGGGCCGAAACCGTCTTCGATGCCCGCAGGCCTTCCACCAGGACCTGCGCCCGGCGCTCATAGGCGTGCTTCATGGCATCCACTTCCGGAAAGTGGTTGTCCAGTGCGAAGGCTGTGGCATCCTCGAGGAAGGGTTGTGAACCAAAGAGCATGGTTTCGCTCACCGGAAGGGCTGCCGCGCAGAATTCCTCGGACGAAGCGATCCAGCCGCAGCGGAACCCCGGCATGGCATGAGACTTCGACACCGAAGACACCACGACGGTGCGTTTCTCCAGTTCCGCCCTGTCGAAGGGCGAAGCGAAGACCGTGTTACCGTAGGTGAGCGACGCATAAACCTCGTCGCAGATGATCCAGAGATCGTGCTGCTCGCAAACCTTGCCGATCCGGGCGATTTCCTCACGCGTGAAGACAGCGCCGGTTGGATTGCTCGGCGTATTCATCAGCAGGACGCGGGTCTTCGGCGTGATCGCCTTCTCGAGTGCTGCAGCCTTCAGATGAAAGCCATGATCCGGATCGACCCGGACCGGAACCGCGACGCCTCCCGCAGCCGCGATCACGCCCTCATAGGTGGCGTAATAGGGATCGGCCATGAGCACTTCGTCGCCAAGCTCTACCAGCACCATCATCGCGACATAGAGCGCCGTCTGCGTGCCCGGCAGAAACAGGAACTGGCTTGTGGAGATGCTCCGGCCGGTCCGTTCGGTATAGAGGCGCGACAGCGCACGCAGCACATCGGGTTCGCCGCGGCCGTTGGAATAGCGCGTACGACCGGCCCGCATCTGGCGCTCGGCCACGTCAAAGATGGCAGCCGGCGGCGGCGCGTCTGGTTCGCCGATCGAAAGGAAGATCATGGGCTCGCCAAGGTCGGCCCGACGCCGGCCTTCGATATGAACGGCCCACTTCTCCGAACCCAGCCCGGCAAGCCGCTGAGTCACCTTCGCAAAGCGCATGGATTCACCTGTTCCGATTCCGGACCGCCAGTTACACGGTTTCGGGGCGGATTTCACCTGTGACGGAAATGCTCAGCCGCGCCGCGCGGCAAAGGAAGATGAAATGGTCTTCAGAAACGGCCACGACGGCACAGCCGCGGCCATAAAGCGTTTCCGCCACCTCCGCCCCCACGGCCAGGTTGATGTCAGGCATCACGAGGATGATACCCGCCGGGGCATTGCCGAGGCGGATGGCCTCGGCAATGCCACCAGGCGCCGAGCCCGAACCCTTGCTCTCGCGCATCAGCAGGATGGTGCCGGCAAGGCAGGCGCCACGCTGCGGATGATGCACGTCGAGGATCACGCCGCTGCGGGGTTCGAAGGCGCCCCAGAAACTCAAGGGCTCGTCGAGGATCAGGACCGGCCCCTCCACGGCAGCTGCTTTCAGCACGCGGGACCGGATCATGGCCTGATCCACAAGGCAGGATCGCGCCAGACCTCGCCGCGCACCGCACTCTCCACGCATTCGCGCAGCGACCCGAAGGCCACCTCCACGCCCAGCATGCCCGGTGCATAATAGGCCCACTTCGCGGCGTTGCTCATGATGCGGCCACGCATGCCGCGCACCCGCGGCGAATAGTAGGTGCAGACATCGACCGGCACTTCCACGCCCGCGCGTCCAAGTTCGGCGATCCAGCCTTTGGCCGCCGCCATCTGGCGTATCGCCCGGCTGGTCGAAACCAGGAAGACCAACCCCGGCTTGATCTTCCGGCCATCGAGAAGCCGCACGAGGTCTGCGAACTCGCTGATCGAGAAATGCGGCGTGCCCAGAGCAACGGCGTCAAGCGGACCATCGCGCGCGGTCGAGAGTTCGCGATGTGCCATCGTCAGGTCCTCGGCGGTGACCCGGTGGCAGTCTCCACCGCCATAAACCGCATCGAGCGAGGCCGCCTCGGGCGTGACGCCCACCCCATGCCAGAGTTCGACGCCGCCGGAGGCCGCCACGGCGGAACTGATGGCCTTCAGATTGTCGGCCGTTGTCTCTGCCGACAGCCCCGTCACCACCGGCACGCGCCGCCCGGCGATGCGACCCACGTGATGGCCCAGCAGATGGGCGAAAATGTCCTCGCGCCGCCAGGCGTCGGGCAGGTCATCGCAGGCAAACCACAGTCGGGCCTTGCGGCCCTGATCAGTGTGAAGACCGGCAAATGGTGCCTTGCCGACCAGCGCGCAGGCGACATCGAGATAGTCGCCATACTTGTTGGTGCGCGCGCCAACCGCTGAATTGTAGTAGGAGACTGCGTTCGACTCTCCCACCGCGATGTGATCGCCCAGCTTCGGACCGCCGGGCAGCTGGTAGGGCGCGCAGGTCCAGGTCGGCAGGCACCCCAGCTCGGCATAGAGCCGCATCACCTCGCCCGCGCCGGCCACGAAGTCCGGATCTTCCGCCGCCGGCCGCAGCGTCGGATCGGCCAGGCTCACCACGCCATTGTTGGTCCAGGTCGGGATCGCAAGCCGCGCCCCATTCTCCAGCAGGAAGCGCACGAAGTCGACATGGGCCTGCCCCGTGTAGAAGCAGGCATCGACATGCGCGAAGGTGACCGGGATCAGCCGCTCGGCATCCAGGTTGTGCGCCGCCTGCACCACCAGCCGCATGGCCAGCTGCATCGCCTTGCCCTCGCGGCCATCCAGGCGCGCGCGATCGTCGGCGTCGAGCGCCAGGCTCACGGCTTCACCTGCTCCCGCGCCATGCGGTTGAGCGACACGTAGTCCGTCTTGCCCGACCCCAGAACCGGGAGCTCCTTGACCGCGATGATGGTCTTCGGAATCATCAGTTCGGTAGCGCCCGCGGCCTTCATTGCATCGGACAGGGCCTTGCGCTCCAGCTTCGCGTCGGTGGTGAAGAGCACCAGCTGCTCGCCCTTCTTGGCATCGGGCACCGCCACCACAGCGGCCAGCTGATCCGGGAAGGCCGCCTGCACCTTCGATTCGACCGAGGACAGCGATACCATCTCGCCCGCGATCTTGGAGAAGCGCTTGGCCCGGCCAAGGATGGTGACGAACTCGCGGTCATCGACACTGACGATGTCGCCCGTGTCGTACCAGCCATCTGGCGGCCCCTCGAGCACGCCGGGATTGTCGGCGCGCAGGTAACCCAGCATCACGTTGGGACCCTTCACGAAGAGCCGACCGCCTTCGGTGATGCCTTCCACCGGCTCGAGGCGGTACTGGATCTGGTCGAGCAGGCGTCCAACCGTTCCGGTCTTGAAGTGCATCGGCGT
>JAPLOT010000416.1 GCA_026400595.1 Alphaproteobacteria bacterium
GATGTTGAAATGCCCGTTCTGCCCGGCCATGGGGCCGAGCCCGCCCATCTGCCAGAAGAGCCATTGCAGCACCTCGGCCCGGCCATGGATGCCGGCGGGGATGAACCTGCCGGTCTTTTCGGCGAGGTACAGAAGGATGGCGCCGGATTCGAAGAGCGAAATCGGCGCGCCGACGCCCGCCGGGTCATGATCGACGATGGCGGGAATGCGGTTGTTGGGCGCGATCTTCAGGAAGGCGGGATTGAACTGCTCGTCTTTGCCGATGTTCACATGGTGTATCCGGTAAGGAAGCCCCGTCTCTTCCAGAAACAGCGTGATCTTGTGCCCGTTAGGCGTCGGCCAGTAGTAGAGGTCGATCATTCGTGCCTCCCGACATGCTTCAGGCGGGATTTAGTGTAATCCCGCCTGTTACACAAGTGACGTTCTGGTCGATCAGGGCCTTACTCGGCAGCCTCTACCGAATCCTCATCCTCGACCCGCGGACGGGAGGCCATTTCCTTCTTGATCTCCTCGGCCACGAGGAACGACAGCTCCAGCGCCTGCGCCGCGTTGAGGCGGGGATCGCAGAAGGTGTGGTAGCGGTCGTTCAGATCCTCGTCGCGCAGGGCGCGAAGCCCGCCGGTGCACTCGGTCACATCCTTGCCCGTCATCTCGACATGGATGCCGCCGGCATGGGTGCCCTCGGCCTGGTGAATCGCCATGAAGCGCCGCACCTCGGAGAGGATCGCATCGAAGGGACGCGTCTTGTAGCCGCTGGTCGACTTGATCGTGTTGCCGTGCATGGGATCGCTGGACCAGACGACAATGCGGCCTTCGCGCTTCACCGCGCGGATCAGGTCCGGCAGGTGTTTCTCCACCTTGTCGGCGCCGAAGCGGGCGATGAGCGTGAGCCGGCCGGGCTCGTTCTCCGGGTTCAGCTTGTCGATCAGGCGGACCAGATCATCGGGCTTGAGCGACGGGCCGCACTTCAGGCCGATCGGATTGCGGATGCCACGGCAGAACTCCACATGGGCATGATCGGCCTGGCGTGTGCGGTCGCCGATCCATAGCATGTGGCCGGAGGTGTCATACCAGTCGCCGCTGGTGGAATCGACCCGCGTCAGCGCCTGCTCGTAGCCCAGGAGCAGCGCCTCGTGGCTGGTGAAGAAATCGGTCTGGCGCAGCTGCGGGGCAGTGTCGGCATTGATGCCGCAGGCCTTCATGAAACCCAGCGCCTCGGTGATGCGGCCCGACAATTCCTGGTAGCGCTCGTAGGCGGGGGAGTCCTTGAGGAAGCCCAGCGTCCACTTGTGAACGTGCTCAAGATTGGCATAGCCGCCCTGGGCGAAGGCGCGCAGTAGGTTGAGCGTCGCCGCCGACTGCCGGTAGGCCATGATCTGGCGCTCGGGGTCGGGCCGGCGCTCCTCGAGCGTCGCCTCGGCGCCGTTGACGATGTCGCCCCGGTAGATCGGATACTCGATGCCGTCGATCACTTCGGTGGGCGAAGAGCGCGGCTTGGCGAACTGGCCGGCGATGCGGCCGACCTTCACCACCGGCTGACCGCCGGCGAAGGTGAGGACCACGGCCATCTGCAGGAAGACGCGGAAGAAGTCGCGGATGTTATCGGCCGAATGCTCGGCGAAGCTCTCGGCGCAATCACCGCCCTGGAGCAGGAAACCCTTACCCTCTGCGACTTTGGCCAGCTTACGCTTCAGCTTGCGGGCCTCTCCGGCAAAAACCAGAGGCGGGAAGCCGGCCAGCCGCTTTTCCACGGCTTCAAGCTTCGCCTTGTCCTCGTAATCCGGCACCTGGACCACCGGGAATTCACGCCAGCTGTCAGGTGCCCAGTTCTTAAGCATGTCAACTACTCCACAGAGGGGAGGCGAATGGACCAGCCCCAAGGTAACACGGGAGGCGGTCATATACACGCCCTCCCCCGGCGATTCCAGTCCGGCGAAAGACGTCAACGGAACCTTAAGGAGATTGTCCGATGATCTCTCGTTGTCCTGTAGGTTGAGCGAAATTTACCATGCTGGAACTCTTCACCCGCACACGCTGGGACCAGGCTCAGGATTTCCTGCTCAGCGGCGACCCGCCGATGTATGCGCGGCTGATTGCCTTGAATGCGTTCTTCGTGGTGTTGTTCCTGATCCGCCGGTTCAAGGGCGCGAAACCGCTGCCCCCCTACGGACTCTTTGCGGTTCAGTGTCTGCTTCTGGTCGCCAATCTGTTGCTGATGCTGCAGAACGACATCACCAATGCGCTTGGCCGGCTGATCTGACCCGCTGGATCAGTTCGGCGAAGGCAACATCCGCCGAGCGATAGGCGACCTGGCGTTCGACATTCCAGTAACGCAACTGATCGATACGGATCGGCTCGCCCGTGACCGCGCAACGCACGAACTCGCCCTCGCGCAGGACGTGGAAGTCGGCATCGAGATAGCGGAGCTTGGCCTCGCGGGGTTGCGGCACGACGGGATCGAGGAAATTCATGGCCCTTCACTAGCCTGTCCGGGCCGGCATTTGAAGATGTCCCTTTGAAGCGGTTGCCGCATTCGCCTATAGAAGTCGCCATGACACATGACGAACTTCTCGATCGCTACGCCCAGCTTGCCGTCCGCTCCGGCCTCAACCTCCGGAAGGGCCAGGAACTGCTGATCACGGCCCCACTCGACGCCGTTCCGCTGGTGCGCCGCATCACCGAACATGCCTACAAGTCAGGCGCAACGCTTGTCACGGCCTTCTACAGCGACGATCCCGCGACGCTGGCGCGCTACCGTTTCGCGCCGGACGAGAGCTTCGATACGGCCCCCGGCTGGCTCTTCGACGGCATGGCCGCTGCCTTTCGCGGCGGTGCCGCCCGTCTTGCCATCGCCGGCGAGGATCCCGGCCTGCTTGCCGGTCAGGATCCCGCCCGGCTGGCGCGCGCCAACAAGGCCCGTTCGATCGCCTATCGCCCGGCCCTCGAACTGATCACCGGCTTTGCCATCAACTGGTGCGTCATCGCCTGCGCCACACCGGCCTGGGCCCGCTCGGTCTTCCCGCAGCTTCGCGAGGGCGAGGCCCTGGCCAAACTCTGGTCGGCAATCTTCTCCTGCTGCCGGGCCGATCTGCCAGACCCGGTGGCGGCCTGGGAGGAACATTCCGCCGCACTGGCCCGCCGGACAACCTTCCTCAACGAGCGGCGCTATGCTGCCCTCACGTATCGTGGTCCGGGCACCGATCTTGTGCTCGGCCTGGCGCAGGACCATGTCTGGAAGGGCGGCGCCGGCAAGGCCCGCAACGGCATCGTCTGCAACGCGAACATTCCGACCGAGGAAGTCTTCACCGCGCCACACAAGGACAAGGTGGACGGAACGGTCTGCTCGACCAAGCCGCTGTCCTATCAGGGATCGATGATCGACGGCATCAAGGTGCGCTTCGAGAAGGGCCGCATCGTGGAGATGACGGCCGCAAAGGGCGAAGACGCCTTCCGCAGCCTGATTTCCACCGACGAGGGCGCGGCCCGGCTCGGCGAGGTGGCGCTGGTGCCGCACTCCTCGCCGATCTCCAGGAGCGGGATCGTCTTCAACAACACGCTCTTCGACGAGAACGCCGCAAGCCACGTTGCCGTGGGCCAATCCTATACCGAGAACATCCGCGACGGCGGCAATCGCAGCAAGGACGAACTGGCGGCGCTCGGTGCCAACAGCAGCCTCGTCCATGTCGACTGGATGATCGGGTCGGGAAACCTCGACGTCGATGGCGTGCATGCCGACGGCAGGGCCGAGCCGCTCATGCGGCAGGGTGAATGGGCCATCTGATCTGTGTGATCAGAACAGCGAGCCCTGCTTGGGTCCGCTGTCTTCCCGCGCCTTGACGGTGCCGTCGGCAAACTCGATGACGAGCCCCTGCCCCTTCTTCACCTCCGCGGCCGAATGGACAGGCAGCCCCGCTTCGTCGCGGACAAGGGCGAAACCGCGACGCAGCACAGACTTGTAGGACAATGAGTCCAGAAGTTTCGCCATGCAGTCGAAACGCTGGCGCCGCATCTCGACGACGCGCT
>JAPLOT010000224.1 GCA_026400595.1 Alphaproteobacteria bacterium
ACTACAAGGGCGGCTGGTTCAGATGCCAGGAGCCCAAGTTCAGACGGGATTGAAGCTTGCAGGACACCGCTTGCGCTTCAGAAATAGACGACCACATAGCCGCTGCCCGAGCGCTGATAATAGGTGCCGCCGCAATAGTAGAGGCTGTAGCCATAGTAGTTGCCATAGGGACAGCCCGCAGGAATGGCGCCGATATAGGCCCCGCGCCGGATCACCCGACGTGTCGTGCGGCGCGCAACGCCAGCCACGCTGCCCGGCGTCGCAGGACGGCCAACGCGTGCATTGGCATCTTCCACGAGCTTGAAGAATCCGATGCTGACCTGCTGGCCGGCAAATTCGATGTCACCGGCGATGAAGGCGAAGGCGAGGCCAGCGATCAGATAGCGCTTGAGGGTCTTCATTGGGCGGCTCCTTCGGTCTTCGGCATCTGTACCTCATCCAGCGACCCCAGCTTGCTGATGTCGACCTCCGTCGCACCCGCAGCGGTGACGAGCTTATAGTCGTCCTTTGCGACCTCTGCACCGCTCTTCCAGTCCGAGAACGTGATATCGTAGGACGGCGCCATCACAGTCATCTTGCTGGTGATCGTGAAGCGGCAGGGGAAAGGTTTGTCGCCTTGCGCAATCCAGATCTGCCAGTCGACATCGTCGGTGCGGAAAGCGAGATGATCGCAGGTCTGTCCGCGGATGACGCCGATGCCGAGCGCCTGGGCGTCCGTCACGTTCAGCATCATGATGTCATTGGGATTGGCCGAGAGCAGATCGGCCGCCGGAAGTTCGAGCCCAAACTCGAGACGCAGCGCATCGACCAGTTCGTCGATCGTGCCCTTGAAGGCCTGTTTCGCGAAGACGTTGAGATTCTTACCATAGACCGACATTTCGGTGCCGTCGAAGACGAGTTCGACATTGGCGAGGCCGCCGGACCGGGTAGCGCGCAGCTTGTCGGGCCGCGTCGCATTCAATGCACCGGAGCTGGCAAGACCGACCTTCTCGAGGTCCTCGGTCACGATCTCCAGTGTGGCGTCGTAGCTGACGGACAAGGTCGCCTGCTGTGTCAGAAAATCCGACATGGCCTTGAAGGCCGCCTTGGCCTCCGAGTCCTGGGCGCTTGCCGGCGTGGCGGTTGCGAGCAGGACGGCGAGTCCGCTCAACGACAAGAATCTCGCTGCGTTTCTGAACAACCTGCATCCCCCTTCAAGGTCTTTGATTCCGTCCGAGGGAAACACATTAGCGCCAGTCAGGGCCAACTTCCACTGTATCGATTTCAACAGGCACCCGGGCCGGCCGCACGAGCAAGGCGTGCGGCCGGCCTGCCCTTGGTTTCGGCATTGGCGTGGAGCCTCGGCCCTTGCCTGTCAGCCCTGGACCTTGAACTTCTTCTTGGTGCTCACACCCTTGCTGGCCGGGTAGGTGTCGTGGCACATGCGGAGGAAGTCCTTGTATTCGGCGTCGGTGCAGGGCTGAGACTGATTGACGAAGCAGCCGCTGTGCACGTCGATGTAGCAGGACGGCAGATCCCAGTGGCCGGCGAAGGCGGCGGTCGGGAACAGAATGCCGGCAACGATGAGGCCATGCTTGAGGTGCGAAAGAGCAGACATTGTTCGATCCTTTCTTGGGGTTGACGAGTGATGCCTTTCTGCGGGAGCGGCCCTGAACCCTCGATGAGACGGCGCTTCACCTGGCGTTCATGCAGATGCAGGGCGACCATGCCGGTACGCCGGTTGCTGCCCGCCTGGCCGAACCGCATAAGGATCGCATGACCCCGGACCTGAAGACGCCTGCGCGTTCCCACTTGCTGCCGGCCCTTGCCGTATCGGTCTGCGGCCTGCTCTGGGGAGTCTTCTGGCTGCCCTTGCGCTGGTTCGACAGCCAGGGCGTAGGTAGTGCCTGGGTCGCGCTGCTGTTCAATCTGGTCGCCATTGCGGCGCCGCTGCCCTGGCTGCTCAGGAGAACAGCCTGGGCCGATTTCCACAACCAGTCGCTCTCGGGCCTGATCCTCGGAACGGCCTTCGCACTTTACACGGTCAGCCTGGCGATGACCGACGTCATCCATGCCATCCTGCTGTTCTATCTCACACCCGTCTGGAGCACGCTGGCAGGCTGGGTCCTGCTCGGCGAGCGCATCACCGTGACGCGGATCATCGCTGTCATTCTGGGCTTCGCCGGGCTCTGGGCGATTCTCGGCGGCGGCGGCGTTCCGCTACCGCGCAACGCCGGCGACTGGCTGGCGCTTCTCAGCGGCCTGCTGTGGTCGGCCGGAACCCTGCGCAGCTTTGCGCGGCCGTCGCAGGGCATTGCACTCCCGGTCTTCTGCTTCGCTGGCGGCGGACTTGCCGCCTCGGCGGTTCTGCTGGTCATCGCATCGGCGCTGTCCTTGCCCATGGCCGCCGTCAACAACCTCATGCCGGTCCTGCCCTGGATCGTCCTCCTCGCCATCATCATCTTCGTGCCGCCCAATTTCCTGGTACTCTGGGCCGCCCAGCGCATGGATCCGGGCCGCGTCGGCATTCTGCTCATGACGGAAGTGCTCGTCGGTTCGATTTCCGCCGGCCTGCTTGCCGGCGAAGCCTATGGAGCCAGCGAGGCCATCGGTACCGCGCTGATCGTCACTGCAGGTCTGGTCGAGGTGTGGGGCCGCAGAAGCTGAGGTTCCGGCTTCCGCAGCAAGCTGCTAGACTGTCCGTATCATGGGCTGGTCACTTACCATCGGACAGATTGCCGGGACCTCGATCCGGCTGCACTTCACCTTCCTGCTGCTGCTGGCCTGGATCGGCATTGCCGACTACCTCGCCGGCGGAGCGGCGGCCGCCATCGCCTCGCTTTTCTTCATCCTGCTGATTTTTGCCTGCGTCACCGCACATGAGTTCGGCCATATCTTCATGGCACGTCACTTCGGAGTGAGGACGCCGGAGGTCATTCTCTCTCCGATCGGCGGAATGGCAAACATGGAGCGCATCCCCGAAGCGCCGCGAAAGGAACTGCTGATCGCTCTGGCCGGCCCCGCGGTCAATGTCGTCATCCTTCTGCTGCTCGTGATCTTCGCCGGCGTCAGTCTTGCATCGCTGCCCGGTCTCGATTTCGTCGCGGCCGATCTTGCCAGCCGGCTCGCCTACATCAATGGCATGCTGGTCCTGTTCAACCTGATCCCGGCCTTTCCGATGGACGGCGGCCGGGTGCTGCGGGCACTGCTCTCAATGGCCATGGGTCCCGACCGCGCCACCCAGCTGGCCGCCCGCATCGGGCAGAGCTTTGCGTTCCTTTTCGTGCTGCTCGGCCTCTTCTACAGTCCAATCCTTCTGCTGGTGGGCATCTTCGTCTATTTCGCCGCCACATCGGAGGAACAGGCGTCGTCGTTGCGCTGGATGGCGCGCGGACTCAAGGTGTCGGACGCCATGGAGCGGGCTCCGCGCCTGCTTCGCGCCGGCGAGCCTCTGGCGCGCGCCGTCGACGCATTGCTGGAAACGCCGCAGCGCGACTTCCCCGTGGTCGACGCGGCAGGACTGCCGGTCGGCCTGCTCGACCGGGAGGCCATGATTGCCGCCCTGGCGAAGCATGGCCGGGATGCACCCATTTCGGACGCCATGCGTCAGGCCATCGTCCTCCACGAAGGCCAGCCGCTCGAACAGGCGATCGACAGGATGCGCCTCGCGGGCAGCAAGGCCGAGATCGTGGCGGCAGCCGACGGACGCGTCATTGGCCTGCTCAGTATCGAGAACGTCGCCGAAATGATGATGATCCGGGGCGCCCAGCCGGACTGGCCCTTTGCGGCGTCGGCCGGAAGGCGCAGCTAGTCCTTGACCTGGATCGTTTCGAGGTAGCGAACCAGGGCAGCAATGCGGTCTTCGACATCATGCGCCGCGGACTTGGCGGCCGCCACCGAGGTTTCGTCGCCCAGCGCTTCATCGACGAGCCGGTCGCCCCAGATCGGCATCTCGCGCGAGCCATGAGACTCGGGCATGTCGAGTCCCATGACGGCCTGCGTGATCTTCTCGGCCGGAAACGTGCCATAGCGGGCTGCGATGCGGGTGAGGTCTGCAGGGTGCGTCCTGAGGGCGGCGGCCGCAGGCCCTCCACCGCGACCGTCCGCACCGTGACAGGGCGCACAGAGCGACAGGAAGTCCTGCTCGGCGGTATCGGCTGTTGCCGGTCCTGCCAGCGGAAGCATGGCCGTGACCAGCAGCACGACCCGTTTGAGGTCGGAGCGCGTCATCTCCTCGCCTTTGCATCAACCCGGAACATCTGGCAAGCGGTCAGGACCGGGTGGTTTCCTTCAGCTTGCCGATGCCGAGCACATCGAGCGCCAGCTTCTCGTAGAAGGTCTCGCTGGTGCCGCGCCGGATCTTGTGCAGGAAGTACTTCTCGAAGGCGACCTTGGCGCCATGCACCCACTTGCCGGAGGACGACCAGTTCACGTTGCGCGGCGGGATCTGCGGCTGGGCCACGAAGGCCACGCCCGAGTCGCCGAAGTCGGCAAGACAGACCGCATTCCAGGTGCCCTGGTGCTCGGGCTGTTTGCCCTTGAGCAGCAGGCCGATGTTCATGGCTGTCGCCGTGACCATGGACTCGATCATGAAGCCGGTCTTGGGCACGCCGCAGGGAACCGGCGTCGGCCCCATGGGCGGGATCGCGACGCAGACGCCGATCGCGAAGATCTCGGGATACCTGGGATTGCGCTGGTGCTTGTCGACGATGACGAAACCGCGCGGATTGGTGAGCCCTTCGATGCCGCGGATCGCGGCCACGCCGCGGAATGGCGGCAGCATCATGGAGAAGCCGAAGGGCAGTTCCTTCGTGGCCTTTACGCTGCCATCCTCGTTGACTTCTTCCACCGTCATCACGCCGGCCTCGACCTTCTTGACGCGGCTGCTGGTCATCCACTTGATGTGGTGGTTGCGCATCTCGCTTTCGAGCAGGCCCTTGGTGTCGCCGACGCCATCGAGTCCGAGGTGGCCGATGTAGGGCTCGGCGGTGACGAAGGTCATCGGCACGCGGTCGCGGATCTTGCGACGGCGCAGTTCTGTTTCGACGATGAACATGAACTCATAGGCCGGGCCGAAACACGAAGCCCCCTGCACCGCGCCGATGATGACAGGTGCCGGGTTCCTGCAGAAGTCCTCGAAAGCCTTGCCTGCGGCCCTTGCATGCTCGACGTGGCAGACGGACTGCGTATGGCCTTGCGGTCCCAGTCCTTCGATCTCGTCGAATGCAAGTTCCGGTCCGGTTGCAATGATGAGATAGTCGTAGTCGACGCTGGTGCCATCATCAAGATCGATCCGCCTTGCCTCAGGGTCGAGCTTGCGGGCAGCGACGGCCTTGAAGGCGATGCCTTTCTTGGCGAAGATCGGCGCAAGATCGACTTCGATGTCCTCCTGCTTGCGCCAGTTCACCGCCACCCAGGGATTGGACGGCACGAAATGATAGGTCGGCTCCTTGGTGATGACCGTGAGCGAGTCGCCGCGGCCAAGCTGTTCCTTCATCTCATAGGCCATGATTGTGCCGCCGAGTCCGGCACCCAGAACGACGATATGCGCCATGTTGAAGTCCTCCACATTGTCGAGCCCGTCAATCAGGCCTGCAATC
>JAPLOT010000074.1 GCA_026400595.1 Alphaproteobacteria bacterium
GGGCCGGAGCCCAGGAGCCGGATGTCGTTGGCGATCTTGAAGAGCGAGACCGCGGCGGTGTTGATGGCGCCGTGCGACATGACCATCGCATCATGGGCAGCCAGCGCCTCGAACTTGTTGGGCGCCGAGGTGAAGGGCATGCCGGTGATGGTCGCGATGCGGTCCGCCACCAGTTCCGCAAAACCGACGGGCGCGTTGAGGCCGGTGCCGACGGCGGTGCCGCCCTGCGCCAGTTCCATCAGCATGGGCATGGTCTGTTCGATGCGCGCGATGCCGTTGGCCACCTGCTGGGCATAGCCGGAAAACTCCTGGCCCAGAGTCAGCGGCGTGGCATCCTGCGTATGGGTACGCCCGATCTTGATGATGTGGCTCCAGGCCTTGGCCTTGGCATCGAGCGCCTTGTGCAGGTGCCTGAGCGCCGGGATCAGGTCGTGCTCCACCTGTTCCGCACAGGCGATGTGCATGGCGGTGGGATAGGTGTCGTTGGACGACTGGCTCATGTTGACGTGATCGTTGGGATGTACTGGCTTCTTCGAGCCGAGTTCCCCGCCCAGCATCTCGATGGCGCGGTTGGAGATCACCTCGTTGGCGTTCATGTTCGACTGGGTGCCGGACCCGGTCTGCCACACGGCCAGCGGGAAATGATCGTGCAGCTTGCCGTCGATCACTTCCTGCGCGGCGGCGATGATGGCCGCGCCGACGGTCTTGTCGAGGCGGCCGAGCGCCATGTTGGCCTCGGCGCAGGCGCGCTTCACGATGCCCAGGGCGCGGATCACCGGCTGCGGCTGCTTTTCCCAGCCGATCTTGAAGTTGTAGAGGCTGCGCTGTGCCTGCGCGCCCCAATAGCGCGAGGCGTCCACCTCGATGGGGCCGAAGGTGTCGGTTTCGGTACGCGTCTTCTTCATGTCGGCAGACTCTGCGGTTGCGATGGCGGGGTGAATAGCATTCTGCGGCATCTCTTGCCAGCCAGACGGAAGTCGGGGCTAGCGCGGATGCAGCCGGGCCAGCAGGATCATGCCGAGCGCCGAGACCAGGGCCGCCACGCCGGCGATCATCAGGGCCGGCGCCGGCCCGGTCCAGGACAGCAGCAGGGCGAAGAGCAGGGGGGCTGCGGCATTGAGCACGAGATTGGGGGCGGCGAGGATGCCGAGAATCTCGCCATAGCCCTTGCGGCCGAAAAGCGAGAGCGGAACGGCGCCCTTGGCGATGGTCACCAGCCCGTTGGAGGCGCCGTAGAGCAGGGCAAAGACCAGGGCCGCCGCGGGGCTGAAGCCGCCCACAGCGAAAAGCGCCAGCGCCACCGGCAGCAGGCCGAAGGCGATGACGCCCAGATGGACCGACTTGAGTTTCCGGCCCAGCATGATCTCGCCGATCCGGCTGGCCACCTGCGAGGGGCCGATGAGGGCGGCGAAGGTGACCGCGCTTTCCCCGGTGAAGCCCAAGCCCTGGAAGAGCGGCACGACATGGGCCGAGATGGAGGAGAAGACCACCCCGTTCAGGGCCAGAACGGCGGCGAAATAGATCATGGCGCGGCGGCGTGCGGTTCCCGCCAGCGGCGCCTCGCCGGCGTCGGTTTCGACGTCCGTGGCCGCAGCCTTGCCGGAAGCGCCGCCGAGAACGGACCAGTGAATGGGCAGGCAGACAAAGAAATGCAGGGCCGCATAGACGAGGAAGGCATCGGACCAGCCGATGCGTTCCGAAAGATAGTGGCTCAACGGCCAGAAGACGGTGGAGGCCAGGCCACCGTAGAGCGACAGGTAGGATATGGCCCGTCGTGCCCCGCTGCCGGTGATCTGGGTGAGGCTGGCGAAGGCGGCGTCGTAGAGGCAGAGGCGCATGGCCACGCCCAGCACCAGCCAGCCGATGCAATAGGTCACGGGGTGCGGGAAGCCGCCGATGATGAGGCATCCCATGGCGGCCAGCAGCGATCCGGCGGTCATGAGGCTGCGGCCGCCCTTCATGTCGATGAAGCGTCCGGCCCAGGGCGAGATCAGACCGCTCAGCAGAAGGGCGGCCGAAAAGGCGCCGAAGATGAGCGTGCTCGACCAGCCTTCGCTGCGGGCGATGTCCTGCGACAGCGCTCCGAGCGCATAATAGGTGGAGCCCCAGCCGATGATCTGAGTCAGGCCCAGACCGGTGATGATCAGCCAGAGCGGCATGGCCTCAGCCGATGTCGTCCCGCCAGATCGGATTGCTCCAGGCGCGCCGGCCGGATGCGTCGATGGCGACGATACGGAACCACGGGCTCTTCCAATTGAGCAGCCAGCCCTTCTCGAGCTTCGACAGGTCGAACGCCGCATCGGTGATGGCGCGGCCGTTGCGCACCAGCGAGCGGGAATTGCCGCAGATCACGGTGATGGTATCCACCGGAGAGGTTGCGATCTGGATGTTCATGCCGTCGATGGCGATGCCGTGGATCTGCGGCCCCTGGCTGGAATAGAAGTGGCCCGCCTTGAGCGCATCGAGAAGGACGTCGGGGTCGAGGCTTTCGGCCTTCACATGGACCCAGCCGCCGAAATGGTCGGGCGTCTTGAAGTGGGCGTCATCGGTGGCGAAGGCGGTCAGCCGCCGGTTCTCGCTCAGCATCTGGTCGAGCAGGTACCAGCCGTCGCCGCGGTCGTTCTCGATGGCGCAGCCGTGGTTGTAGATCTCGACGGCATGGGCCGCGGCGATGGCACGGCCATCCTCGATGGTCAGCTGCGACCAGGCCGGGTGGGCAATGCCGATGAAGGCGCCGGCCTCGCGGGCACGGGCGGCCAGCTCCGCGCCGGTCTCGCCTTCGCGGTTCCTGGGGAAGTCGAGCGGAAGCCCGGCGGCCACGATGTGCCAGAGTTCGCCCACCCTTGTTTCGGGCGCATGAAGTTCGGCGCCGATCAGCGTGGTGAAGCTGTTGGAGCGGAAGGCGCGGGTATCGGCAATGGGCCACTTGAAGTTGCCGATGAAATGCTCCGAGAGCTGCATGAAGTCGTAGCCTGCCGCCTTGTAGGCGTCGACCACGGCCTTGGGCTCGAGCGCGCCGTCGGAGAGGTTGGAATGGGTGTGGAGATTGCCGCGCCAGAAGCGGCCCGGCAGTGAGAAAGGTGGCAGAAGGGCCATGCTCGCCTCGGGTGTCAGATGCTCATTTGCATGCCCAGCTCGACCACGCGGTCGGGCGGGATGCGGAAGAATTCAATGGCACGGGCCGACTGGTTTGCCATCATGATGAAAATGCGCTGCTGCCAATAGGGAAGCGCAGACCGCGCCGACATGCGTATGACACGCCGGCCAAGGAAATATGACGCCTGCCGCGGATCGATCGACAGGCCGAAGGGCTCGCAGGCGCGCAGCGCCTTGGGCACGTCGGGCTGTTCCATGTAGCCGAAGCGGGCCTCGACCAGCCAGGCGCCGAGCGGCAGCTGCTTCACCACCACGCGCTCCTCTTCGCTGTCGATGCGCGGCTCGGTGGTGGTTTCCGCCGTGATGAAGACCAGCCGGTCATGCAGCACGCGATTGTGCTTGAGATTGTGCATGAGCGCGCTCGGTGCATAGAGAGGATCGGTCTGCAGGAAGACGGCGGCGCCGGCCACGCGGGTCGGCGGGCGTTTCTCGAGGCTTTCGAGCAGCGGCACGAGTTCGATCGATTCCCGCCGGAGCTTCTCGGCCAGGGCTTTGCGGCCTTTCATCCAGGTGATCATCAGTAGGATGATGGTGGCGCCAAGCAGCGCCGGCATGTAGCCGCCGGTGAAGAGTTTCAGCCCATTGGCGGCCATGAAGGTGAGTTCGACGAAGAGGATGACGGTCATGGCGGGAATGACGAACCAGCGCGGCAGGTTCCGGGATTTCCAGAAGAAGACCAGCGCGAGGATCGAATCGACGATCATCGAGGTGTTTACGGCGATGCCATAGGCCGAGGCCAGGTTGGTGGACGACTTGAAGACCAGCACCAGGATGACCACGCCCGCCAGCAGCATCCAGTTGATCTGGGCGACGTAGATCTGTCCCTGTTCGGTCTCGCTGGTATGGGTGATGCTCATGCGGGGGAACAGCCCCAGCGACATGGCCTGCTGGGCGATGGAGAAGGCGCCGGTGATGACGGCCTGCGAGGCGATCACCGTGACCGCCGTTGCCAGGATGACGAGCGGAATGAGTCCCCAGCCCGGGGCCATCAGGTAGAAAGGATTCTCCACAGATTCCGGATGCGAGATGATGAAGGCGCCTTGCCCAAGGTAGTTCAGGATCAGGCCGGGAAAGACCACGGCAAGCCAGGCCATGCGGATCGGCTTGCTGCCGAAGTGGCCCATGTCGGCATAGAGCGCCTCGCCGCCGGTCACCGCCAGGAAAACGCCGCCGAAGACGAGCAGCGCCAGGAAGGGCCGTTCGATCAGCATGCTGGCGCCATAGGCGGGATTGAAGGCGAGGAAGATCTGCAGGTCGTCGAAGATGTGATAGAAGCCCATCACGCCGATGGTGAGAAACCAGACCGCGGTGATCGGCGCGAACAGCGAGGCCACGCCCGCCGTGCCCTTGTACTGGAACAGGAAGAGGGTGATCAGGATCACAAGGGTGATCGGCACCACGAAGGGCGAAAATCCGGTGTTGATGACCTTGAGGCCTTCCACGGCGGAGAGCACCGACATGGCCGGCGTGATCATCGCATCCCCGAAGAAGAAGGCCGCACCGATCATGCCGAGGGTCAGGACGAAGCCGCTCTTCGTCTTGAGCAGCATTTCGACCAGCACCACGAGCGAGAGAATCCCGCCTTCGCCGCGATTGTCGGCCCGCATGAGGAAGAAGACGTATTTCAGCGTGACGATCAGGATCAGCGCCCAGATCAGCAGCGAGGCAACGCCCAGAACGGCAGCCCGCAGATCCCCGCCGGCGGCCACGACGGGATGCAGGGCTTCGCGCATGGCATAGAGCGGGCTGGTTCCGATGTCGCCGAAGACCACCCCGATCGAGGCGAAGGCGAGCTTCAGCTTGGTGCGGCTGAAGGTGGAGTCCTGGGCGGTCTGTGTCATTGGCGCGCCGCCTTGGACCATCTCCCGGGGGTGGTCAAGGGCTTGACTATTCGGCGGTGACGACGGTGCGGCATTCGGCGGGCAGGGCCGAAACCGTCATGGGCGGCGGTGGCTTCACGGGCTTCACGGGTTTGGCGTTGGGGTCGGGCTTCTTCTTCGGAACCCAGGGCACATCGCCCATCCAGTAGGCAAGTTCCTCGCCGCAGCCGGTGCCGTCCTTCGGATGCGGCGTGGGCTGGTTCTTGCAGGTGGTCGAACCTTTCGGGCAATTGATGCGGATGTGGAAGTGGTAGTTGTGCCCGAAATAGGGGCGCACCTTGGCCAGCCATGCCGTATCGCCCTTGGCCCATTTGCAGAGTTCGGCCTTGATCGGCGGATGCACGAAGATGCGGGCCACCTCCGGATAGGAGGCGGCGCGCTTGATCAGCCGGGCATGGGCCTCGGTCCAGACCTTCTTGTCGATGGTCTTGCGGTCCTTGGTGACGACTGTGGCATTGATCGTCTCGCGCTCCTTGCGGCTGAGCGTGCGGTCCGGCATCGGCGTCAGCCAGACGTCGGCGTCGAGGCCCACCTGATGGCTGGCGTGGCCTGAGAGCATGGGGCCGCCGCGCGGCTGGGCCAGGTCGCCCACCAGGAGCCCGTTCCAGCCATCCTCCGCCCGGGCCTCGATGGCGAGGCGCTCGACCAGGGCGATCATGTCGGGATGGGCCCAGTTGCGGTTGCGCGACAGGCGCATGACCTGCCAGGCCGGACCATCGACGGCAAGCGCCCTGCCGCCCGCGAGGCAGCCCTTGGCATAGGAGCCGATGGCGCGGGGCGCCAGATTGGCGGGCCCCTTCTGAGCGCCGAAGACCTTCTTGGCCGGCAGCTTGGCCACCGCGTCGGAGGACATGGCGGCCAGCGCCTTCTGGTCAACGGCAGATTGCGCGGCCGCGGAACCGGCGAGAAGCGGAAGGCTCAGGATCAGGGCGGAGAGGAGCTTGCGCATGCGCTTCATTTCTTGCGGAAGGAATCGAGTGAGACGATCTTCGGACTGTCGGCTGCGGGCGCTGTGGCGCTGTCGGCCGCTGCCGCGTCGGGCACCGCCGCAGGTACCTCCTTCAGCTTGCTCTTGACCGGCACGCTCTCGAACTGAAGCCCGAACTGCACCGCGGGGTCGAGGAAGCCCTTGACCGCGTCGAAGGGGATGACGAGCTTCTCGGGAATATTGTCGAAGGAGAGTTCGGCCTCGAAGCGGTCGTCGTGCACCTTGAGGTTCCAGTATTGATGCTGCAGCACGATGGTCATCTCGCGCGGATAGCGCTGGGCCAGGCGCTCGCTGATCTCGACGCCGGGAAACTTGGTGTTGAAGGCGATGTAGAAGTGGTGTTCCCCCGGCAGGCCCGTCGTAGCCGCGATGTTGAGCGCTTCCCGCACCACGCCGCGCAGCGCCTGCTGGGCGAGAAGGTCATATCGCATCAAATCGTCGGGCATCGGAAAGGTCCAGGCAAACGTGACTCGGAGGCCGGATCATAGCCTCCCCGGCACCGCAAAGTCATCCACTAGAAACCCGAAACGCAATTTACGGAGGAAAGTGCCGGCTTCTGTTGCCAGGTGCCGGCGGACCCCGCCTTAGGCGGCTAAGCCCAAGGACTTGAATTCGGTCACTCAGACTGCGTTAAGCAGCCACTGCAACCGGAGCATAGTTGTCGTTGGCAACTATATGTTTAGCCCGATAACGTCGGAACCATCACGAGCAAAAAGCGACCCTTTACACCCTCGTCGATCCTGTTTCGCCCCCCTCACAGGCCGCGGCTCCCGCGGCCGGTGGTGGAGGCGCCGGGTACTGCCCCCGGGTCCGAATGGTTTATTACGATCACCGTTTATCGCCATAGTCTTGCCTTGCGGCGAGACCCCCCGAATATAGGTGTGCGGGGCCGGAAAGGAAAGGGTGGATTGGGACAGCCCGCGGGTTCGCCTTCCGGGCCGGAATCGGCTAGTTTCCCCGCCCCATGAAACAGTATCTCGACCTCATGCGGCAGGTGCGCGACCACGGCCATCGCAAGGATGACCGGACCGGCACCGGCACGCTCTCCATCTTTGGCCACCAGATGCGCTTCGACCTGGCCGACGGCTTTCCGCTGGTCACCACCAAGAAGCTGCACCTGCGCTCGATCATCTACGAATTGCTGTGGTTCATCCGCGGCGACACCAATGTCCGGTACCTGCGCGACAACAAGGTCACCATCTGGGACGATTGGGCCGACGCGAACGGTGATCTCGGTCCGGTCTATGGTGCGCAATGGCGCTCCTGGCCGG
The DNA here is from genome assembly GCA_026400595.1 of Alphaproteobacteria bacterium. Taxonomy (GTDB): domain Bacteria; phylum Pseudomonadota; class Alphaproteobacteria; order Rhizobiales; family Aestuariivirgaceae; genus Aestuariivirga. The sequence goes on from JAPLOT010000074.1 coordinate 7,296, forward strand.
CGCGGGACGGATCGGCGATCGACCAGCTGGCCGACGTCATTTCCCGCATCCGCAGCAATCCGGATTCGCGGCGGCTTATCGTGACGGCCTGGAATCCGGCCGATGTCGACCGCATGGCGCTGCCGCCCTGCCACTGCCTCTTCCAGTTCTACGTGGCCGAGGGCAGGCTCTCCTGCCAGCTCTACCAGCGCTCGGCCGACATCTTTCTGGGCGTGCCCTTCAACATCGCGTCCTATGCGCTGCTCACCCACATGATCGCGCAGGTGACCGGGCTGAAGCCCGGCACCTTCGTTCACACGCTGGGCGACGCGCATCTCTATCTCAATCACCTCGACCAGGCGGACGAACAGATGAAGCGCACGCCGCTGCCCCTGCCGCGACAGGTCATCAAGCGCGACGTGACATCGATCGACTACTTCCGCTTCGAGGATTTCGAGATCGTCAACTATCAGTCCCATCCGCATATCGCCGCGCCGGTGGCCGTTTGATGCTGATCGGCGAAGACCTGCGCGGGGGCCTGCGCCGCCGCCTCTATGCGCCGTCCAATCCGGCCGGGCTTGCCTATGCCATCGGCGTTGCCATCCTGCTGGTGGTGATCAACCAGGTCCTGCAGATCGCCCTGTCGTCCGTCGTCCTCAATGCCATGTTCGAGGACGCGAGCATGCGCAATGCGGTGAAGGCTGCGCTGCTGGTGATCTTTCCGACGGCCCTGCTGACCGCCCTTGCCGCCCTTCTGCTGGCGCGCGGACGGGGCGGCACGGTAAGCGAGGTGCTGAGCCTGCGCTGGCCGCGCTTCGGCCTCCTGGGCTGGCCCGGCTTCGTGCTCGTCTTCCTGATCGTGATGTATTTCGCCGTTGCCATGGTGGTGCTCCTGCTGGGCATCGACATGGCGGACTACACGCCGGGGCCGCAGGGCCAGTCGCCCGAGAGCGGCTCGGCGGGGCTGGTGAAGGAAGCGATGTTCGACATCGCCAACACGCCCTGGCTCTTCGCGCTCGTCATTCCTTCGGTGGCGCTCGGCGCGCCGATCTGGGAGGAACTGGTGTTCCGCGGGCAGCTCTTCGCAGCGCTGTCGAAGACGCGGATCGGCGTGGCGGGTACGACGGTGGTCACCGCGGCGTTGTGGTCCCTTATGCATCTCACCGAACCCTGGCTCGCCATCGGCATCATCTTCATGCTGGGCCTTGCTTTCGGCTGGATGATGTACCGTTTCGGCAGCATCTGGGTCCCGATGATCTGCCATGGCGTGTGGAACGCGGTCTATGCCCTGGCCGTCTTCGGGCAGGTGGGCGCATGAGCCTCTCGGTCCGCGCGGCACGGCCCGGCGACGGCGAGGCGCTGCATGCCATGATGATGGCGCTGGCGGCCTCGCACGGGCACGCGGATGAGGTGACGGCCGTTGCCGCAGATTTCGAACGCGCGCTGTTCGGTCCGCAGTCCATCAGCGGCGCGCTTCTGGCCGAGCTTGACGGCGCGCCGGCCGGCTCTGCCCTTTGGCACCGCAGCTTCAGCTCGTTCCGGGGCCGCGAGGTCATGTTTCTGGAAGACCTCTCGGTGCTGCCCGAATTCCGCCGGCGCGGCGTGGGGCAGGCCCTGCTCAGGGCGCTGGCGGTTCAGGCGGTCGATCGGGGATATCCGTCGATCTTCTGGAACATGATGGACTGGAATGCGGGCGCGCGTGCGCTCTACCAACAGGCGGGTGCCGAGATCGACGACGCCACCTGCTACTGCCGCCTGCATGGCGCGGCCCTGGAAAGGCTGGCACGATGATCGTTGCCCTGGTGGTCGCGGTATCGAAGAACGGCGTGATCGGCCGCGACGGCGGGCTGCCCTGGCACATCCCATCCGACCTCAGGCGGTTCAAGGCCATCACCATGGGCAAGCCGGTCATCATGGGGCGCAAAACCTGGGATGGCCTGCCGCGCAGGCCGCTGCCGGGCCGGCGCAACATCGTGATCACCCGATCGCCGGGATTTCATGCCGAGGGTGCAGAGGTGGTTGCTTCCGCGAAGAATGCACTTGGTCTTTGCAGGAACGAGGCGGAAGTCGCAGTGATCGGTGGAGGAGAGATTTACCGGCTCTTCTGGCCCTACGCCACCCGGCTTTATCTCACGGAGGTCGACATCACGGCCGAAGGGGATACCCATTTCCCGACGCTCGATCCGCAGGAATGGACCGAGATTTCCCGCGAGGTTCATGCCAAGGCCGAGGGCGACAGCGCAGGCTTCGTCCTGCGCATGCTTGACCGGCGCCGGCCGCCCGGCCAGAGTTGAACGATGAGTCAAGTTCCCTCGAACCCGGATGTTGTGGTCATCGGTGCCGGCGCGGCTGGAATCGGGGCCGGAATCGGTTTGCTCCGCCATGGTGTTTCCTTTGCCATTGTCGAGGCAAAACAGCGTGTTGGCGGCCGGGCCTATAGTGAATCCTCAAGTCTGGGCCATCTCTGGGACCAGGGCTGCCACTGGTTCCACACGGCCGACCGGAACGTCCTTCGGGCGATCGCGGACAAGATCGGCCATGGATACCGCAAGGAACCCTATGAGGGCGGCTTCAAGGCCTTCCAGGATGGACGATGGGAAGATGTCAGCGTCGACGACGCCTATGTCTGGACCATGCTGGAGCACATCGCCGCGGAGGGTGCCAAGGCTGATGTCTCGGCCGAAAGCCTGCTGGACAGGTCCCATCCCGGCTATTCGGCCATACGGCATTGGTGCCAGCTCATGCAATCGCATGATCCCGAAGACATCTCCGCGAAGGACGTCAACAGCTACCTGGACACGCACATCAACCTTGCCGTTCGCGATGGATACGGGGCGCTGGTGGCACGGCTGGCCAATGGCCTTCCGATCCGCCTCGACACGGCCGCGCGTCGAATCGCGGTGACGGGATCGGGCGTCGCGGTTGAAACCGATGCGGGAACGCTGCGCGCTGCGGCCTGCATCGTCGCGGTGCCGGCCCGGATGATGGAGAGGGAACGCATCGCTTTCGCGCCGGGCCTGCCCCCGGCCTTGCAGGACGCCTTCAGCAATGTGCCGATGGGCCATTGCGAGAAGGTCGCCGTCGCATTCGACGCCCCCGTGCTGTCGGAGCTGGGCGTCGGCTATGCCGATGTCCTTGAAGACAAGGCAGCCGGGCTGCCGCCGCTCAACATCGAGGTCCATCCCTTCGGCCGGCCGATCCTCGTCGCCCACATGGGGGGCAGTGCCGTGGCGGAGATGACCCCGGAGGATCGCCTCGATCTCTTTGGTCGGGCCGTGACCCGGGCCTTCGGCGCCGATGTCAGCCGTCGGATCACGCATCGGACCACCACCAGCTGGACCGCCGACCCCTTCATCAACGGTGCCTATTCCTGTGCCAAGCCGGGAAAGGCCCATCTTCGCGCGGTCTTCGACGAGCCGGTTCACGATCGTGTGTTCCTGGCGGGCGAACACGTCCACCGCTACTTCCATGCCACGGCACATGGCGCCTACGAAACGGGTCTCGCCGCAGCCGCCAGGGCCGCCCGGCTGCTGGGCCGTCCGGTCCTGGCCGACGAACCGGAATGGTTACCGCCAAATCACTTGTAGCCGGGGGGCTAGGCTAACTATATGACCCCCAGATCGAAACCACGACGAGAATAGGTGAAAAGCAATGCCGTGGAATTCTGAAGGCGGTGGCGGAAACCAGGGCCCCTGGGGCCAGGGGCCGTGGGGGCAGGGCGGACCGAAGCGTCCGAGTGGCGGCGGCGGTGGCGGCCGTGGACCCACGCCTCCGGACCTCGATGAACTGATCCGCAAGAGTCAGGACAAGCTGAAGCAGGTCATACCCGGCGGTGGCGGCGGCCGCTTCGCCTGGATCATTCCGATTCTCATTCTTGCAGGCTTCATTGGCGTCAACAGTGTCTACCAGGTTCAGCCGGACGAGCGCGGCATCGTGCTGCGCTTCGGCCAGTACAACCGTACCGCCGAGCCGGGCCTGCATTTCGCCCTCTGGCCGGTCGAGCGCATGGAGAAGCCGAAGGTCGGCACCGTCCGCCAGATCAACATCGGGTCCGAGGGCAACCAGGGTCAGATGCTGACCAGCGACAAGAACATCATCAATGTGCCCTTCTCGGTGTTCTGGCGCATCAACGATCCGCGGCAATTCCTCTTCAACGTCCAGGCTCCGGAAGAGACCATTCGCGCGGTCTCGCAGAGCGCCATGCGCGAGATCGTCGGCCAGACACGGGCGCAGGCAATTCTGACGACGGGCAAGAACACGGTGGAAGCGCAGGTGTTGGAAATCACCCAGAACCTCCTTAACAACTACAATGCCGGAGTTACCATCACGCAGATCAACCTGGGCGACGTGCAGCCGCCGCGCGAGGTGGCCAATGCCTTCGCCGAAGTGGTCCGCGCCGGGCAGAACCAGCAGCAGCTCATCAACGAGGCCGAGCAGTACCGCAACCAGCAGAGCCGCATGGCCGAAGGCGAGGCGGCGAAGCTGGTCGAGGATGCCAAGGGCTACAAGGCCCGTGTGATCGCCGATGCGCAGGGCGAGGCCGCCCGCTTCATCTCGGTCTACGAGCAGTACAGGAATGCCAAGGACGTGACCCGCGAACGCATCTTCCTGGAAACCATGGAGCAGGTGCTGGGCGAGACCAACAAGGTCCTGATCGAGGGTGGCCAGGGCGGTACCGGGGTTGTCCCCTACCTGCCGCTGCCCGAGATCCAGAAGCGCGCCACCGGCAATTGACGAGGACATGACACGATCATGAGCACCACCAAGACAATCCTGGCCATCATCGCCGCGGCCATCGCGATCATCCTCTACATGTCGTACTTCGTCGTCGACGAGCGGCAGAAGGCACTGGTCCTGCGCTTCGGCGACATCAACCGCATCGTCGAGGAGCCCGGCCTCTATTTCAAGCTGCCGATCGCCGACACGGTGACACCGATCGATGACCGCATCATCATCTGGGAAAACAACGACCGCCCGGTCCAGGACGTGGCCAGTCAGGTCTATATCGTCGACGCCATCACGCTGGCGCGGATCAAGGACGCCCGCCTGTTCCGCGAAACCCTGGGCGCCGACCTGATGCAGGCGGAAGCCCGTGTCGCGGCGCGCCTCGACGCGGCCCTGCGGCAGACCTATGGCCGCCGCTCCTTCGATGCCGCGCTGTCGTCAGACCGCGCCGCCATGATGCGCGAGATCCGCGACGAGCTGCGCACCGAAGCCGATCTTCTGGGCATCGAGATCGTCGACGTCCGGGTGCGCCGCACCGATCTCAGCGAGAACGTGCTGGAGCAGACCTACCGGCGCATGGAGTCCGAGCGTAACGCGCTGGCGCAGGACATCCGGTCCCAGGGCGAAGCGTCCAAGACCCGCATGAATGCCGAAACCGACCGCGAAGTGACGGTGAAGATTGCCGAGGCCCGCCGCCAGTCGGAGGTCATCCGGGGCGAGGGCGATGCCGAGCGCAACCGGGTCTTTGCCGAGGCTTTCGAGCAGGATCCCGAGTTCTTCTCGTTCTACCGCTCGATGCAGGCCTATGCGAAGAGCCTCGCCAGCCAGGGCACCACCATGGTGCTCAACCCGGACTCGGAGTTCTTCAAGTACTTCGGCACGCAGCAGCGGAATCCGGAGGCCGCTGCCCCCGCACAATGATGCCGGCACTGTTCACGGCCCTCGGTCTCGTACTCGTGATCGAGGGCCTTCTTTATGCCTTGGTTCCGGGGCAGTTGAGGCGCATGGCGGAGCTCCTGCGCCAGGTGACGGATGACCAGCTTCGCATCGGCGGCGCAAGCGCCATCGCCCTTGGCGTACTGATCGTCTGGATCACGCGGAGCGTATCGGGATAATCGGGCGATTGGAGACGGATGATGAGCGGCAATCGGAACATTCTTCGCACTTCGGCAGCGGCCCTTGCGCTGGGCCTCGTGATGTGGGGCGCCAGTCCATCTGCAGTCACACCGGCCGCGGCGCAGACCGTCGAACTGCCCTCCATTGCCGACCTGACCGACAAGCTTCTGCCCGCCGTCGTCGAGATCACCATCGAGACGAAGGGACCCGGCACGACCGTAGCACCCAGCATGCCGGAGCTGCCTGACAATTCTCCCTTCAAGGACTTCTTCGAGGACTTCTTCAAGCGCCAGCAGGAAGGCGATGGGCAGCCGCGGACCATGACCTCCATGGGCTCGGGCTTCGTCATCGATCCGGCCGGCCTGATCGTCACCAACAATCACGTCGTCGAGGGCGCGGAGTCCATCGAGGTTCACCTTCAGGACGATACCCAGCTGAAGGCCGAGGTCGTGGGCCGCGATCCCAAGACCGACCTTGCCGTGCTGCGGGTGAAGCCGGCAGCCCCGCTGGCCTCCGTGGCAATGGGCGACAGCGATAGGCTGCGGATCGGTGAATGGGTTGTGGCCATCGGCAATCCCTTCGGCCTCGGCGGTTCGGTGTCGCTCGGCATCGTCTCGGCGCGCAACCGCGACATCAGTGCCGGCCCCTATGATGACTTCATCCAGACGGACGCGGCCATCAACAAGGGCAATTCCGGCGGTCCTCTCTTCAATCTCAAGGGCGAGGTCGTCGGTATCAACACTGCCATCTTCTCGCCCACCGGCGGTTCCGTCGGCATCGGTTTCTCGGTCCCCGCCAATACCGCCAAGGGCGTGATCGATCAGCTGATCAAGTATGGCGAGACGCGGCGCGGCTGGCTGGGCGTCAAGATCCAGTCGGTGACCGACGACATCGCCGAGAGCATGAACCTCGACAAGCCGCGCGGCGCGCTGATTGCCGATGTGACCAAGCCGGGGCCGGCCGAAAAGGCGGGGATCGAAGCGGGCGATGTCGTCATCGAATTCGACGGCCGCCCGGTGAACGAGATGCGCGACCTGCCGCGCATCGTGGCCGAGACCGAGATCGGCAAGTCGGTCACGGTGAAGGTGCTGCGCAAGGGCAAGGAAGTCTCGGTGACGGCCGAGGTCGGCCGTCTCGAAGATGGCGAGAAGATCGTTGCAGCCCAGAGCGGTCAGACCCCTCCGGCCACTGCGCCGGCCTCCGTGTCGGTTCTCGGCATGACAGTGACAACGCTGAGCGATGAACTGCGAGCCAAGTTCAGCATCGACGCCGACATCAAGGGCGCGGTCGTAACCGAAGTCGCGGCCGATGGCCCGGCCGCCGAACGCAACCTTCAGCCTGGCGACGTGATCACCGAGGCGGGCGAGAAGGAAGTGACCGGTGCGGCGGATATCGCCGAGCGCGTGAAGGAGGCCGAGGCCGCCAAGAAGAACTCGGTTCTCATGCTGGTCGCCAAGGGCGGCAAGCAGGGCGAGATGCGCTTCATCGCGGTGAAGATCAAGCCCTGACCGGTTGCAGTGCGGCAAGCGCGAAGGTGTGCTCCTGCGCGGGCGGAGCGAGGACATGGCGGGTCGACTTGCGCGGCAGCAGGTTCTGAGACGCCGCGGCCTGGATCACCTCTTCGGGCGAGAACTGCCTTTCGCTCCATGACTGCAACGACAGGCGCGGATCGCCATAGGAAATCAGGATGGCGGCAATGCGCGACAGGCCCAGGCGCCTGGCCGCATGAAAGCGGTGATGGCCGTCGAGAATGGCGAGGCTCGTACGCTCGACCAGGATCGGTTGACGCTGGCATCCATCGCGCTGCAGATCCTCGGCGATGCGGGCGACATGCGCGGCGTCGACCTCCTCGCTGGGCCTGAGCCGCGCAAGCTCGATCAGGGTGACCGCGTAGCCCGTCATTCCGCCGCGATGGCGGGCAGCTGGGCCAGGGACGCATCCAGCGCCGACTGGTCATACATGCGGTCTTCCAGCTTGCCGGCCATGAAGTCCATGTAGGCCTGCATGTCGAAGTGGCCGTGGCCGCAGAGGCCGAAGAGAATGACGGGCGAGGTGCCGTTCTTCTTGGCTTCCAGCGCCGCATTGATGGCGCCGCGCACCGCATGGGTGGCTTCCGGCGCCGGCACGATGCCCTCGGTACGCGCGAAGAGGATGCCCGCCTCGAAGCAGGAATTCTGCGTATGGGCCTCGGCTTCGATCAGGCCAAGTTCCTTCAGATGCGAGACCAGCGGCGCCATGCCGTGATAGCGCAGGCCGCCGGCATGGAAGCCGGGCGGCATGAAGGTGGAGCCCAGCGTGTGCATCTTCACCAGCGGCGTCATGTGCGAGGTGTCGCCGAAGTCATAGGCATACTTGCCGCGGGTGAGCGACGGGCAGGCGGCGGGTTCGGCCGCGATCACGCGCACCTTCTTTCCGCCGCGCAGCTGCTGGCCGATGAAGGGGAAGGTGAGGCCGGCGAAGTTCGACCCGCCGCCGGTGCAGCCCACGATGATGTCGGGCGCAGCACCTGCCTGTTCCATCTGTTCGATGGCCTCGATGCCGATCACGGTCTGGTGCAGCAGCACGTGGTTCAGAACGCTGCCCAGCGCGTATTTGGTATCGGGGTTGGTGGCCGCCACCTCGACGGCTTCGGAAATCGCGATGCCCAGCGAGCCGTTGGAGTTGGGATCGGCGGCCAGGATCTGGCGGCCGGCATTGGTCTCGGTGGAAGGGCTGGCGACGCAGGTGCCGCCATAGGTTTCCATCAGCGCGCGGCGGTACGGTTTCTGGTCGTACGACACGCGCACCTGGAACACCGTGATCTCGATGCCAAACAGTGCACCGGCGAAGGCCAGCGACGACCCCCATTGCCCGGCGCCGGTCTCGGTGCGGTGGCGCGGTACAGCGGCGTGGGACGCCACATGCGGTAGATGTCGCGCACGGGCTCGGGCACCTCGATCTCGCGCTCCTGCGAAACCTCCTGCATGATCAGCGCCATCGGGAAGAGGGGCGCCAGATCGTCCGGACCGACGGGCTTCATCGTGCCGGGATGCAGCACGGGCGGCAGCGCCTGGGGCAGGTCGGCCGCGATGTTGTACCAGGCCTTGGGAATGCGCTCTTCGCCGAGCTGGAATTTCTTGGTCATCTGGGATCCTCCGCAATGCGCCGAGGTTTGCCCAGCGGCCGGGGAGTTTCAAGTGAGAAGAAAGGCGCAGCGCGGCAAGGTTGTGGCCCTGCGGCGACGCCGCGTCAGGCCGCCACGAAGCGGTCGCGGCCATAGCCCTGAAGATAGAGCAGGGCCGTGAGATCGCCGTGGTTGATGCGGACCAGCGAGCCGTCCTGCACATGCGGCTTGGCATGCAGGGCGACGCCGAGGCCGGCCTCGGACAGCATGGCGAGGTCGTTGGCGCCGTCGCCCACCGCAATGGCATCGGCGGGCTCGAGGCCGCGGGCGGAAGCGATCCGGCGCAGCGCCTCGACCTTGGCCTGCTGGCCGAGGATGGGGTCGGTCACGGTGCCCGCCAGCGTGCCGTCTTCGATGACCAGCGTGTTGGCCTGGTTCTCGTCGAAGCCAAGCTCTGCCGCCACCCGCGCGGTGAACTGGACAAAGCCGCCGGAGACGAGCGCGGTATGGGCGCCATGCGCCTTCATGGTGGCGATCAGGGTCCTGCCGCCCGGCATGTAGGTGATCCGTTCCCGGATGATCCGGTCGATCACCGCCGCGTCGAGGCCTTTCAGCAGGCCGACGCGTTCGCGCAGGGCGGCATCGAAGTCGAGTTCGCCGCGCATGGCGCGCCGCGTGATGTCGCGGATGCGGTCGCCCACGCCGGCGGCCTCGCCAAGTTCGTCGATGCATTCCTGCCGGATCATGGTCGAATCCATGTCGGCGATCAGGATGCGCTTGCGGCGGTTGTGGATCGAGACCACGGCCGCATCGATCGGGAAGCGCCGGATGTCGACCATGAATTCCGGGAGGCGCTCGAAGTCGTGGAATTCCGCGGCCTCGCCCGCGGCCAGCCAGTGCGGCTCTCCGGCGCCGAGACCGCGCAGCAGGCCAAGCACCTCCGCGCCGATTGCCTTCGAGCCGGGGGCTGCTATGAGAACGAGGACGGAATCCATATGGGCAAGACACCTCACAAGCGCGCGCTGCTTATTGCAGGACCGACCGCCAGCGGCAAGTCCGCCTTGGCGCTGGACGTGGCGCGTAACCTCAACGGCGTCATCATCAATGCCGACGCGCTGCAGGTCTACCGCGAACTCCGCATTCTCACCGCGCGGCCGCTGGATGAGGAGTTGGCGCAGGCGCCGCACCGCCTCTACGGCCACGTCCCCGGCACCGAAAGCTACACCGTGGCGCGCTGGCTGCAGGATGTCGCGCAGGCCATCGCGGACAGCTGGCGCGAAGGCCGCCTGCCCATCATCACCGGGGGAACCGGCCTCTATTTCCACGCGCTGGAGAAGGGCCTGTCGAGCATCCCGCCGATCTCGCCGGAGATCCGCGACCACTGGCGCAGCTACGATGGCGATCTTCAC
>JAPLOT010000204.1 GCA_026400595.1 Alphaproteobacteria bacterium
ATGCCGGCGGCGGCGATCGCCGCGGCGGCATGGTCCTGGGTGGAATAGATGTTGCACGAGGCCCAGCGCACCTCGGCGCCCAGCGCCACCAGGGTCTCGATCAGCACCGCGGTCTGGATGGTCATGTGCAGCGAGCCCGAGATGCGGGCGCCGCGCAGCGGCTGCAGCGCCTTGTATTCGGCGCGGGTGGCCATGAGGCCGGGCATTTCCACCTCGGCCATCTCGATTTCCTTGCGGCCCCACTCGGCCAGCTTGATGTCGGCAACATGATGGTCGTGATGGGCGCGGGCCATGGGAATCCTCTTGTGAGCGGGAATGGGATGGCCGGTCTCATAGCAGCGGCGGAGGAGCCTGTCGAGAGCGATATAAAGATTTCTTTATGTGAATGGGAAAGCATCTTGACTGACATATCCCAGCGGGATATACAAACACGATGACCCAGAGCACGATCTTCAAGTCCAACAAGAGTCAGGCGGTGCGGCTTCCCAAGGCTGTTGCACTTCCAGATCATGTCAAGCGTGTGGATGTTCTGGTTCAGGGCAATGCCCGGCTGATCGTGCCCGCGGGCGGCAGCTGGAAAGACTTCTTCGACGGTCCGCGCATTGACGAGGACTTCCTGAACGACCGGGCCCAGCCCCTGCCGCAACACCGCAATGAGTCCTGATGCTCACGCATCTGCTTGATACCAACGTCTGTATCCATGCCCTGAAGCGGCGCAGTCCCGAACTCGAAAGGCGCTTCACGGAAGGCAGCGGCAGGCTGGCAGTGTCAGATGTTTCTCTCTACGAACTCTACTATGGCGCGCAGCGCTACGACGATCCTTCACAACGCCTCAACATCATCGAGACGTTCCTCGCACGCCTGGAGATTCTTCCCTTCGACAGCCGTGCAGCGCTTCACGCAGGACAAATCAGGGCAGACCTCGAACGCAAGGGACTGATGATCGGCGCCTATGACATCATGATTGCAGGATGCGCGAGATCGCAAGGCTTGATCCTGGTCACCGGTAACACGCGCGAATTCGAGAGAGTGGACGGGCTGCGACTGGAAAACTGGAGCTGAGCGGTTCGAGCCCTCAGATATCCAGCCCCTCCGCGCTCACGAATTCGGCGCGTTCGCTGATGAAGTTGAAGCGTTCCTCGGGCTTGTTGCCCATGAGCTGCTCGACGATCCGTGCGGTGTCGGGGCGCATCGCGTCGACCAGCGTCACGCGCAGCAGCATGCGCTTCTTCGGGTCCATGGTGGTTTCCTTGAGCTGCGGCGCTGTCATCTCGCCCAGGCCCTTGAAGCGCGAGATCTCCACCTTGGCGCGGCCCGACATCTCGCCCTTCAGCAGTTCCTCCTTGTGCGCGTCGTTGCGCGCATAGGCGACCTTCGGGCCCTGCGCCAGCTTGTAGAGCGGCGGCACGGCCAGATAGAGATGGCCCTCGTCGATAAGCTGCGGCATCTGCCGGTAGAAGAAGGTCATCAGCAGCGAGGCGATGTGGGCGCCGTCGACGTCGGCGTCGGTCATGATGATGATCTTGTCGTAGCGCAGGTCTTCCTCGCGGTAGGACGCGCCCGTGCCGCAGCCCAGCGCCTGGATGAGATCGGCGAGCTGCTGGTTGGCGGTCATCTTGTCCTTCGTGGCGCTGGCCACGTTGAGGATCTTGCCGCGCAAGGGGAGCACGGCCTGGGTCTCGCGGTTGCGCGCCTGCTTGGCGGAGCCGCCGGCCGAGTCGCCTTCCACGATGAAGAGCTCGGAGCCTTCCTTCTGGCTCGCCGCGCAATCGGCGAGCTTGCCGGGCAGCCGGAGCTTGCGCACCGCCGTCTTGCGGCCCACTTCCTTTTCCTGGCGCCGCCGGATGCGTTCCTCGGCGCGGTCGATGATGAAGTTGAGCAGGCGGTCAGCCTGGGCGGGATGGCCGGTGAGCCAGTGGTCGAAGTGGTCGCGCACCGCGTTCTCGACGATGCGCATGGCCTCGAGCGTCGCCAGCTTGTCCTTGGTCTGGCCCTGGAACTCGGGCTCGCGGATGAAGACCGAGAGCAGCGCGCCCGACGATGTCATCACGTCGTCCGCCGTGATGACGGAAGCGCGCTTGTTGCTGGCGAGTTCCGCATAGCTGCGCAGCGAGCGCGTCAGCGCCGAGCGGAAACCCTGCTCATGCGTGCCGCCCTCGGGCGTGGGGATGGTGTTGCAGTAGGACGAGGAGAAGCCGTCGTCGCCGCCGAACCAGGCCACCGCCCATTCCACCGTGCCGTGGCTGCCCTCCTTCTCGACGCGGCCCGAGAAGATCTCGTCCACCACCCGCGTCTTGCCCTCCAGCCGCTCGGCGAGGAAGTCCTTCAGCCCGCCGGGGAAGTGCAGCACCGCCTTGTCGGGGGTGTCCTTGTCCTTGATGAGCGCGGGATCGCAGGACCAGCGGATCTCGACGCCGCCGAAGAGATAGGACTTGGAGCGCGCCATGCGGTAGAGCCGCGCGGCAAGGAAGGCGGTATTGCCCTTGCCGAAGATCTGCTCGTCCGGATGGAAGGAGACCTTGGTGCCGCGGCGGCCCGAGACCTTGCCGAGATTGAGCAGCTTGGTCGACGGCTTGCCGCGCTTGAACTCCTGGCGGTAGAGCACCTGGCCGCGCGCCACTTCGACGATCACATGATCGGAGAGCGCATTGACCACCGAGACGCCGACACCATGCAACCCGCCGGAGGTCTCGTAGGCGCCCGAGTCGAACTTGCCGCCGGCATGCAGCGTGGTCATGATCACTTCCAGCGCCGACTTGTCCTTGAACTTGGGATGCGGATCGACCGGAATGCCGCGGCCATTGTCGGTGACGGTCAGGTAGCCGTCCGCCGTGTAGCTGACGTCGATCCAGGTGGCGTGGCCCGCCACCGCCTCGTCCATGGCATTGTCGAGCACTTCGGCGAAGAGGTGATGCAGCGCCTTCTCGTCGGTGCCGCCGATATACATGCCGGGGCGGCGGCGCACCGGCTCGAGGCCTTCCAGCACCTCGATGTCGGCGGCGGTATAGCTCTCTTCGCCGCGCGCCTTGGCCGAGACCTTCGCCGCGGGCTTCGCGGCCTTGGGCAGGTCTTCGAACAGGTCGGCGGACTTGGCGGACTTGGCCATTCTGGTTCCCGAATCGTTTGGCGCCGCAGTATGGCGGCGGCGGCCCTGAATTGAAACCGGAGGGTTACCGAGGGGCTAGACGGCCAGTTACTCGAAGACGTCGAAGGCGAAGCGATACGTCACGCCAGCGCCCAGCGTGAACTGGTTCTCGCTGCCCAGCTTGGTGATCGGGCTGTCGGCCGCATCGCCCACCAGCCGGTCGTAGCCACCCTGGACATGGAAGGTCCAGTCATCCGTCAGGCCATAGCTGGCGCGGGCCGCGAGGCCGACCGAGCGGAAGCCGGAATCGGCATTGTAGGCCTGGAGATTTCCACCCGAATTGGACTCCTCGGTCGGCGTGACGCCGAAATAGGTGTCCATGAAGCCGGACGACGACCAGGTGGCCCGCGGCCCGAGCACCAGGGTGATATTCTCGGTGGGCGCGGCGATGAAGTCGAGGCCGAAGTCGGCAACCTGGCCGGAATAGCCGTTAAATCCTTGGCGGACTTCGACAAAACCGCGCACCCAGTCATAGCGATAAGCAACACCCAGGCCCAGTTCCAGCGACCAGTCCACCGTGCGGGTGCCTTCGAGATCGTTGGAGTCGGAGGCCTTGCGCTCACCATAGAAATTGAAGGACGGGTAGATGGAGAAGCCGTAGGTCTTCTCCTCGCCATCGGCCACCTGGCCAAGGCCCGGAATGTAGAAGCGGCTGACCGCGATGATCGGATAGGGCACGACGATGTATTCGTCGGCACCCGGATATTTCGGCTGAATCATGCCGCCTGCGCCAAGATCAAGCACATATTGCCGGCCCGACAATGTGCCGTCGGCCGTTGCATCCTCGGCCAGGGCCGGACCCGCGGCGAGGACCACGGCAAAGGCGGAAAGCAGGCAGGTCGTGGCAGACAGCTTGATCATGAAAGGCAAATCACGTTGACGGACTGCAATGGTGTTTATTGCATCGCAAAGCCTCACTCAATGGTTAACGCAAAAGTAAATGTGAACGGCTGCAGGTGATCCGGCCGGTGGCCACAACTGCGCCTGCACCTCCCGGATGGTGACGGCACAGGCCTGCAACCGGCGCGAACCGCAGGCCGCCCGAAGCAGGACCCGATGTTCACCGCGCCAGATAGGGCGGGCGGGGCTTGCGCTCCTGGTACCTGCGGGAAAAGCCGGCCGCGTCGCGCGGCCGCATCTTGAGCTGGAGCTGGAACTCGAAGATCATGTCGTTGCCGAAGGCATCCGCCTGTTGCGCCACCGGGATCGTGAGGCCGATCTGCACGCCGCCCGAAGGATCCCTGGCTTCGATCAGGCGCATGACGAGCTGTTCGGACTGCCTGTAGATCAGCGCGCGGACTTCCGCATCGGCCTGGGGCTTGCGCTGCATGCGGCGCACCGCGCCGATGTAGCGGCGGTAGAGCAGGCTGACGAGTTGGGAGATTTCCTTGCGGCCGCCGCGGTACTTCATGCGGAGGTCATCGGCATGCTTGATGGCGCCGAACCACTTCAGGCCGATCATCACCGGCTTCAGATCGAGACAGTTCAGCCGGTCGTAGAGGTCGATGTCCTCCATCGCATAGCCTTTGAGATACTCGTCATATCCCCCGGCCCGGTCGAAATCGGCACGATAGACCATGCAGGTGCCGCGCAGGTCATCCTGCAACTGGTCGTCATCTTCGACTTCCACGATCCCATAGGTGCCGGGCTGCAGCTTCGCGCCGATCTCGGCCGCCGCGCCCGGATCGATCAGTGTATCGGCATCGGCGAAGATCAGGATCTCGGCCGTGCTCTGGCCGGCGCCGAGATTGCGGGCCCGGCAGGCGTTGAAGGCGCCGCCGTCCTCGGCGAAGACAACCTTCACCGAGGGATGGCTCTGCCGCACCCACTGGCCCGACTGCTCCGGGCAGGCATAGTCGACCACGATCACCTCGGCGTCCGGAAAGGCGCAGAACCTCGGAAGGCTCTGCTTCAGATGCTCCAGGCGCCCCTTGCAGGTCGTGATGATGGCGTATTTCATTTTCCTACTGGTCCGCCACCACGATCTGCAGCTTGACGTCCTCGGGACGGGCGCTCGCGGCACGCTCGAAGGCCTTGATGCCGTCCGCGAAGGCGAAGACGCTGGTGATCAAGGGCTTGAGGTCGACCTTGCCCGAAGCGATGAGGTTTAGCGCGCGGTCGAAGATATTGGCATAGCGGAAGACGGTTTCGATCCTGACCTCGCGCGAGCAGGCGGCCGCCACGTCGAAGCCGACGGGATCGACGGGCAGCCCCACCAGCACCAGCGTTCCGCCAGGCCGCACCAGATCGAAGATTCCGTCATATGCCTTGGCGCTGCCGCTGGCCTCGAAGACGACATCGGCCCCCCAGCCCGCGGTCTCGCGGGCGATCACGGCGGCATAGCCATCGCTCCTCAGGTTGACCGGAATGATGCCGGCATATTGCCCGGCGATCTTCAGCTTCTCGGCGCTGAAGTCGGAAATGTAGACGCGGCTGCAGCCGCCGGCCAGGGCCGCCAGCGCCACCATGATGCCGATGGGGCCGGCCCCGATGACCGCCGCGACATCGCCCGGCGTGATGCGGGCACGGCTTGCAGCCTGCATGCCGATGGCGAAAGGTTCAACCATGGCACCCTCGGCGAAGGACACAGTGTCCGGCAGCTTGAAGGTGAAAGCGGCGGGATGAACCACGAAGGGCGTCAGCACGCCATGCACGGGGGGCGTCGCCCAGAAACGCACCGCGGGATCGACATTGTACTGGCCAAGCTTGGCCGACCGCGAGGACAGGTCCGGGATGCCGGGCTCCATGCAGACGCGGTCGCCGACACGAACGCCGGTCACGCCTGCTCCCACCTCCACGACGATGCCTGAAGCCTCGTGGCCCAGGACCATGGGTGCCTCCACCACGTAAGGCCCGATGCGGCCATGGGTATAGTAGTGCACGTCGCTGCCGCAGACGCCCACGGTGTGGATGGCGATCTTCAGCGTGCCGGGACCGACGTCGAGTGGCAGGTCGATGTCACGCAGGGACAGTTCATGCTGACGTTCGAGAACGAGGGCGCGCATGGCGGAATCTCCAGGTTGCGACGGCCAGTCTAGCGCAGCTCGCGCGGCGCAGGCCAGTGCGGCGCAAACCCGGTTGCGCGCCATCCGGCCTTGCGGCCCTTCAGATCGCCGCCGCCACCGCTCCAGCCCGTTGCAGGGGCTTCCCTGATCGCATGTCTGCCCCTAAAGACCGGGTCGAAGCTGAAGAGAGGGCATGAGCATGATCATCGTGACAGGCGGAAGCGGCAAGGTGGGCCGGGCGGCCGTAAAGGACCTGATGGAAAAGGGCTACACCATTGCCTCGGTCGACATGGTGCGTCCCGCCGGACTCTCCAATCCGCCGAAGCCGACGGACGTCAACTTCACCCGTGCCGACATCACCGACTTCGGGCAGGTGATGGCGGCCTTCTCCGGCATCAATGCGCGTGTCGAATCCCCGGTCACCGGCATCGTCCATCTGGGCGCCATCGCCTCGCCCGGAGAAGCCCCAGACCACGAGATCTTCGCGGTCAACACGGTGTCGACCTACAATGTCTTCGAGGCGGCACGGCGTCTCGGCATCCGCAACATCGTCTGGGCCTCGAGCGAGACGGTCTATGGCGTGCCCTATGCCAAGGGTCCGAAATACGTGCCTTTGGACGAGGAGATCGAGGAGCCGCACTGGTCCTATTCGCTGTCCAAGCTGATGGGCGAGAAGATGGCCGAGCAGTTCGCCCGCTGGGATCCCGCGACCAAGATCATCGGCCTGCGCTTCTCCAATGTGCAGGAGCCGCAGGACTATGCGAACTTCGCCGCCTACAACAAGGATGCGCGCAGCCGGCACTTCAACCTGTGGACCTATATCGACGCGCGCGATGCCGCCCAGGCGATCCGCAAGGCGCTGGATGCGAAGCTGACCGGCGCCCATGTCTTCGGCATCGCCAACAGCAACTCCGTGATGGCGCGGCCGAACGACGAGTTGCTCGACGAGGTCTTCCCCGGCACGCCGCGCAAGCGGCCGCTGCTGCCCAACGAATCGCTGATCTCCATCGAGAAGGCCAGGCGCGTGCTTGGCTATGCGCCGGAATTCGACTGGGTGCCCGGCGCAAAGGCATAGTCGCCGCGTCTCAGGCGCTGCG
>JAPLOT010000324.1 GCA_026400595.1 Alphaproteobacteria bacterium
GCCGCGGCGGAGGCCGGCGGTTCCATGGCCACGAGACAGAGCAGTTGCAGGATGTGGTTCTGCACCATGTCGCGCAGCGCGCCGGCGGTGTCGTAGTAGCCGGCACGGCCCTCGACGCCGAGGGTCTCGGCCACGGTGATCTGCACATGATCGATATGGGCGGAGTTCCAGAGGGGCTCGAACAATGCATTGGCGAAGCGCAGCGCCATCAGGTTCTGCACCGTCTCCTTGCCGAGATAATGATCGATTCTGTAGATCTGCGGCTCGGAAAAGACCTTGACGATGGCGTCGTTCACGGCCCTCCCCGAGGCGCCTGACTTGCCGAGCGGCTTCTCGATCACCACGCGGGTCTGCGGCGTCACCAGCCCGTGGCTGCCCAGCCGCTCGCAGATCGGTCCGAACAGGTCAGGTCCGACGGCCAGATAGAAGACGCGGATGCGGTCGCCCGTGTCGCCCAATGCTGCGGCGAGATCGTCCCAGTCGGCATCGCGCGACGCGTCGACCGAGACGTAGCTGAGCCGTGCGAGAAACCGCGCCACGACATCGCCGGCCAGTTGATCGGCCGGCACATGCGCCTTGATCGCTGCCTCGGCGAAGGCGTGGAATTCCGCGTTGCTCATGGCCCGGCGCGACGCGCCGATGATCCGCGCGCCCGGCGGAATCTGTCCCTGCAGGTCGCGATGAAAGAGCGCCGGCAGAAGCTTGCGCTGCGCAAGGTCGCCCGTGGCCCCGAACACGACAAGGTCGAAGCTCTCCACGGGAATGATGCGGGGGGTCATTGAGGGTCTTTCCGCTGGATTTGATGTGCGCCGCTCAGATAGACTGTTTCTCCGCATAGTCAAACATTGTGGCGATAATTCAACTGAATTGATTTATTGCCTTGTCTTGAAAAATGCGGCATAGTCATTGAAAAATAAAGATATTCTGGGAGGCCTTTGGATGATTCTCTGCTGTGGGGAAGCCCTGATCGACTTCCTGCCCCGGACGGGCAAGGATGGCGCCACGCTCTATCAGCCCTTCAATGGTGGCTCGGTCTACAACACGGCCATCGCGCTGGGCCGGCTGGGCAACCGGACAGGCCTCTTCACCGGACTGTCCACCGATTTCTTCGGCGACATGCTGCGCGAGGGTCTGAAGGCCAGCAAGGTGGATCTGCGCTACATCAAGACCTGGGACCGGCCATCCACCCTTGCCTTCGTGAAGCTCACCGACGGCCATGCCCGCTATTCCTTCTTCGACGACAATTCCGCCGGCCGCATGCTGTCCCGCCGGGACCTTCCGCGGCTCGAGAAGACCGTTTCCGCCCTGCATTTCGGCTCCATCAGCCTGATCCCCGAACCCGGCGGCGCGACTCTGGAGGCGCTGATGAAGCGCGAGGCGCGGTCCCGTGTCATCACCCTCGATCCCAATATCCGCCCCGGCATGATCCGGGAGCGCCGCAAGCACATGGCGCGGCTCAACCGCATGATCGCCATGACCGACATCCTCAAGATCTCGGACGAGGATGTCGCCTGGATGACGGGCAAGACCGATGTCGCGGCTGCGGCCCGCAAATGGCTCAAGGCCGGTGCGAAGATCGTGATCGTCACCCGTGGCGGCAATGGCGTCGAGGCCTTCACGGCGCGTGACCGCATCTCCCGGTCTGCGGTGAAGGTGAAGGTGGCGGACACTGTCGGTGCCGGCGACACGTTTACGGCGGGCCTCATCACCGCCCTGCAGCGGGCGAAGCTGCTGACCAAGACACAGCTGGGCACCATCTCCGCCGCCGATCTTGATGCGGCGCTGGCCTTCGCGGCGCGGGCCGCGGCAGTCACCGTCGCGCGGCCGGGTTGCGACCCGCCCTGGGCCAGCGAGCTTGCTTGACATTTGAGGCGCCGCCGCCGAGGTGAGCGCCATGTCGTTTCCCGTCGATGCCATTGTCCCGCAGCTCGGCGCGGCCCTGTCCACGGGCCGCGCGGCGCTCCTCGTTGCCGAACCGGGTGCCGGCAAGACCACCCGCGTGCCGCTGCTGCTGCTCGATCAGCCCTGGCTCGACGGCCGCAAGATCGTCATGCTCGAGCCGCGCCGGCTTGCGGCGCGCGCCGCGGCGCGGCGCATGGCCGAGACGCTTGGCGAGGACGTGGGCGGCACGGTGGGCTATGCCGTGCGGCTCGACCGCAAGGTCTCGGGCCGCACCCGGATCGAGGTCGTCACCGAAGGCATCCTCACCCGCCGCCTGCAGACCGATCCGGAGCTCTCCGGCGTGGGCCTCGTGATCTTCGACGAATTCCACGAGCGCTCGCTGGACGGTGACTTCGGCCTTGCGCTCACGCTCGACATCCAGAGAGGCCTGCGCGACGATCTCCGCATCCTCGTCATGTCGGCGACGCTCGACGCCGCGCGAGTTGCCGCGCATCTCGGCGATGCACCGGTGATCGATGCGCCGGGCCGGGTCTATCCGGTCGAGACGCGCTACCTGGAAAGGGCGCAGCGCCAGACCATGGCTGCGGATGCCGCCCGCGCCGTTCACCACGCCCTGAGCGAGACCGACAAGAGCCTGCTGGTCTTTCTGCCGGGCGAAGCCGAGATCCGCCGCACCGAGCAGGCGCTCAACGCTTCCGCCCTGCCGGAAGGAACCACCGTTCATCCGCTCTTCGGCGCCATGGGCTTTGCCGCCCAGGACGCAGCCATCAGGCCTGCGCCCGTGGGCCAGCGCAAGGTGGTGCTGGCGACCACGATCGCCGAGACCAGCCTCACCATCGAAGGCATCGGCGCCGTCATCGACACCGGCTACAAGCGCGTGCCACGCTTCGATCCGGCCTCCGGCATGACGGCGCTCCAGACCATCCGCGTCTCGCTCGCCTCCGCCGACCAGCGGCGCGGCCGGGCCGGGAGGCTTGGGCCCGGCGTCTGCTACCGGCTCTGGCCCGAGGCCGAGACGCGCGCTCTGGTGCCGCACGATGTCCCCGAGATCTTCGTCGCCGACCTGGCCCCGCTGGCGCTGGAACTCGCGGCATGGGGCCTGTCCGATCCCCTCGGCCTGCCATGGCTCGATCCGCCGCCGGCTGCCGCCTTCGCCCAGGCCTGTGACCTTCTCAAGCGCCTCGAGGCAATCGACCAGGACGGCCGCATCACGGCCATGGGCAAGGCCATGGTGAGGCTGCCGCTCCACCCGCGGCTCGCCCACATGGTCGTCCGTGGACGGAGCATGCGGGCGGCCGAGATCGCCGCCATGCTGTCGGAACGCGATGGCCTTCCGCGCGATGCCGGGGCCGATATCGGCGGCCGGCTGGCGCGCATCCATGGCGCGGTGCGCGACCGCATCCGCCAGTCGGCCCGCCAGATCCGTCAGATCGCCGGCATCGATGACGACGGAGAGGGCCTGAGCGACGGGGTGCTGGTGGCGCTCGCCTTTCCGGACCGCATCGCCCAGCGCCGCGGCGGCGACCGCCGCGCCTCGGTGCGCTGGTGCTGGAGGAACGGCCGTCGACGACGGCGGGTCCGGAGGCCGTGGCAACTGCCATGCTTCAGGGCATCCGCGAGATGGGCCTTGCCTGCCTGCCCTGGAGCGAGGGCGCCAGGTCGCTGCGGGCCCGCGTCCAGTTCCTGCGAAGGATGTTTCCCGACGCGGCCTGGCCCGATCTCGCCGATGATCACCTGCGCGCCACGCTCGAAGACTGGTTGCTGCCCTATCTTCCGGGCATCTCGCGGCAGGCGCATCTCGATCGGCTGGACCTGCATCAGATCCTGCAGTCCCTCATCCCGCATGATCTTCAGCGCCGCATGGACAGGCTCGCGCCGGTGCGGATCGCAGTTCCTTCCGGTGCCGATGTGCGCATCGACTACGAGACCGAGGGCGATCCCGTGCTGCGCGTGCGCCTGCAGGAGATGTTCGGCCTTGCCCGCACGCCGGCCATTGCCGAGGGCCGCAGCCCGCTCCGCATCGAACTGCTCTCGCCGGCCGGCCGGCCCCTGGCCGTCACGCAGTCGCTGGAAACCTTCTGGACCAATGGCTACCCCTCGGTTCGCGCCGACATGCGCGGGCGCTATCCCAAGCATTCCTGGCCCGACGATCCGCTCACTGCCCCACCGGTCAAGCCACGCCGGCTGCGCTGATCTCGACAGACCGCAATCCCGCAACTAGGGTTCGCCCATGACCATTCTTGCCCCCATCCACGCCGTTCTCGCCCGCACCGGGCTCGACGCCGTCATCCTCGTGCCCGGAGCCAATTTCCGCCGCGTCTTCCGCAAGGACTTTCACCAGATGGAGCGGCCGCTCGAGGTGATCGTCCCGCGCGACGGTACGCCTGTCGCCATCGTGCCCAATCTCGAGATGGGCTCCTTCGCGCCCATCGGATTTCCGGGCGAGGTCTTCGACTGGCGCGACGAGACCGGCTACATGGACGCCTTCATGGCCGCGGGTGCTGCGCTGCCGCAGCTGCGCGACGGCGCCCGCATCGGTGTCGAAGGACAGCGCATGCGCGTCTTCGATCTGCTGGCCCTGCAGAAGGCGCTGCCGGGTGCCGTCTTCGTCGATGCCCATGCCGAGATTTCGGCCATCCGCCTTCACAAGCTGCCGGAGGAGATCGAACTGCAGCGCAAGGCCATCCGCCTGTCCGAAGCCGCGCTCGAAGACACGCTGCGCGAGATCCGGGTGGGCATGAGCGAGACCGAGATCGAATCGCTGCTGCTGCGCAACCTCTTCGCCCATGGTGCCGACGGACTGGCCTTCGCGCCCATCGTGGCGGCGGGCGACAATGCGGCGAAGCCCCACGCCCATGCCCGGGCGGACTACCGCATCAAGCCGGGCGACGCACTGCTCTTCGATTTCGGCGGCAGTTGCCAGGGCTACAGCGCCGACATCACCCGCACCTTCTTCGTCAAGGAGGTCTCGGACTTCGACCGCGCCTTCTACGAGACCGTGTTGGCCGCCAACGCGAAGGGCCGCGAAGTGTCGCGCGCCGGGATCACCGCCTCGGACGTCGACGACGCCGTGCAGAAGGTGCTGGAGACCTCGCAATTCGCGGCCTTCCGTCGTCACAAGACCGGCCACGGCCTCGGCCTCGACATCCACGAGGCGCCGCAGATCATGCGCGGCAACCGCCAGCTTCTGGAGCCCGGCATGGTCTTCACCATCGAGCCCGGCCTCTATCGCGACGGCGAGGCCGGTGTCCGCATCGAGGACGACGTGGTCGTCACCGAATCCGGCATCGAGTGCCTGACCAGTTTCCCGAGGGATCTCCGGCTGGTGGGCTGAGGGGTCCGGCCAGCGGATCGCGCCTCAACCGTTCTTCATTTCCACCCGGATTCCATGCACCGTCATGTCGCACGCATTCAGAACCCGGCCCGGCGGTTGTGGCGCCATGTGAACCACCAGGCTACCTTTGCCGTCCCAGGCCTGAATGGCCTGGATCACGTCACGGTTCGGTGGCAGCTGCGTTCCATCCGGCGCGAAGTCGTGGATGGGCCCCTTCACCTGATCCAGCACGAAGACCGACGGCCAGCGATGGTGGTGAACCGGTTCCTCGTCGTTCGGTTCGAGCGTGACCTCCAGTACGCGCAGGCGTTCGTTCTCGAACAGGACGCGGTGGTGTTTTGGCGCAGCAACCACGGCATCCAAAGCCTGGTCCCAAGTGGAAGGATCGGATTCGACGGGTGTTGTCATGGGTGTCTCCCCAACTCGAGTGTGACTCTCAAATGGCGAAAGCAAAGCGGATCCGTGGATCGATCCAAACGACATATTTCACTCATATCATAATTGCGTCAACAAAATTTTGGATCGATCCAAGAAATCATGTAGGTTGAGGGGGAGGGCATGGCATGCGCAAGAACGGGCTTTCGAGGTTGATCGACGTTGCGGTCGCAGCAGGCGTCTCGCGGAGCACCGCATCGAATGTCTTCAGCGCCCCTGATCGCGTGCGGCCGGAGCTGCGCGAGCGGGTGGAGGCGGCTGCGCGCGCGCTCGGCTACCTGGGTCCGGACCCCAGGGCGAAACTGTTGCGAGCCGGAAAGGTGAACGCCATCGGCGTGATTCCGCCAGCGGAGCTGGGCGTGGCCGACACACTCCGCAATCCCGTCTTTGCCAAGTTCCTGCTCGGGGTGGGCGAAGCTTGCGATATGAGAGGCGCCAGCCTCTTGGTCATTCCGGATGGTCCCGCCCACCACGGCACGCGATCGGCGCTTGTCGACGGACTCATCTTCGGACGCATCGAGCATCTCGGCATGGTCAGGCCGGCGCAGCTCCGCCGTCTGCCCTTCGCTGTCGTCGACTTCGATGCAGGCCCCGAGATCGGCACGGTCAAGGTCGACTCGCGCCTGGGTTCTTGTGAGGCGGCGCGTCATCTCATTGCATTGGGGCATCGGCGATTCGCGATTGTCTCCTTTCTGCGCAGCGCAGGCCCTGCCCGCGTCTACCCTCCGTCCCGGCACCGTTCGCCGGAGGTTGCCGGCATGTTCATCGATCAGGAAAAGCTGCGCGGCTACGCCGATGCCTTCTCGGAAGCCGGACTGGACATCGCAGAAGTTCCGATCGTGCAGGCCAATCCCTGGGACATTGCCGCGGCCCCTATCGTGCTCGATGCGGCGCCGGAAGCAACGGCGATCCTCTCCATGTCGGTGATGCAGGCCCTCGCGGTGGTCAAGGAGGCGCGGAGGCGAGGCATTGCCGTCCCGTCGCAGCTGTCGGTCGTCGGTTACAACGACATCGCCGAAGCCGCGCAGAGCGAACCGCCGCTGACGACCATCGACGCGCGGGGCGTCGACAAGGGGCGACTCGCCGCAGAGATGGTCTTTGCCGGCGGTCCGCCTCGCCAGGAAATCCTCGTCCCACGCCTTGTGATCCGGCAGTCCACCGCGCCGCCGCCGCGCCGCTGACCGGGCCTTCGCCGCGCCGCTTGACCATAGGCCGCCGCCCTGTCAAACACCGCGCCAACCATGACCGATACCGCCCACATCCGGAATTTCTCCATCATCGCCCATATCGACCACGGCAAGTCCACGCTGGCCGACCGGTTGATTCAGCTCTGCGGCGCCGTGTCCGACCGCGAGATGGTGAACCAGATCCTCGACTCGATGGATCTCGAGCGGGAACGCGGCATCACCATCAAGGCCAATACGGTGCGCCTCGACTACAAGGCCCGCAATGGCGAGAATTACGTCCTGAACCTGATCGACACGCCCGGTCACGTCGACTTCGCCTACGAAGTCTCGCGATCGCTGGCCGCCTGCGAGGGCTCGCTCCTCGTGGTCGACGCCTCGCAGGGCGTCGAGGCCCAGACGCTTGCGAATGTCTACCAGGCCATCAACAACAACCATGAGATCGTGCCCGTCCTCAACAAGGTCGATCTGCCCGCCGCCGATCCGGACCGCGTGCGCCAGCAGATCGAGGACGTGATCGGCATCGATGCCTCGGATGCGATTCCGATCTCGGCCAAGACCGGTGTGGGCGTGCCCGATGTGCTGGAAGCCATCGTGCACCGCCTGCCGGCACCCAAGGGCGACCGCAACGCGCCGCTCAAGGCCCTTCTCGTCGACAGCTGGTACGACAGCTACCTCGGCGTCGTGGTGCTGGTGCGCATCATCGATGGCGTGATGAAGAAGGGGCAGAAGGTGAAGCTGGTCTCCACCAATGCCGTCTACCAGCTTGACCGCGTCGGCGTCTCGCGCCCCAAGCGCGAAATGGTGGACGAGCTCGGGCCCGGCGAAATCGGCTTCTTCACCGCCTCGATCAAGCAGGTGGCGGATACGCGCGTCGGCGATACCGTGGTCGAGGACAAGGCCCAGGCCGTCACGCCGCTCCCCGGCTTCCGCCCGGCCCAGTCGGTGGTCTTCGCGGGCTTCTTCCCCGTCGATGCGGCACGTTTCGAGGACCTGCGCGACGCCATGGGCAAGCTTCGCCTGAACGACGCGAGCTTCTCCTACGACATGGAAACCTCTGCCGCGCTCGGCTTTGGATTCCGCTGCGGCTTTCTCGGCCTGCTTCACCTCGAGATCATCCGTGAGCGGATCGAACGTGAGTTCAACGTCGACATCATCACCACCGCGCCATCGGTCATCTACAAGGTGAACATGCGCGACGGCGCCCAGATCGAGCTGCACAATCCGGTCGATCTTCCGGACCAGACGCTGATCCTGTCGATCGAGGAGCCCTGGATCGAGGCCACCATCCTGGTGCCGGACGAGTATCTCGGTGCCATTCTCAAGCTCTGCGAGGACCGCCGCGGCCGCCAGAAGCAGCTCACCTATGCCGGTGCACGCGCCATGCTGGTCTACGAGCTTCCGCTCAACGAAGTGGTTTTCGACTTCTACGACCGGCTCAAGTCGGTGTCGCGTGGCTATGCGTCCTTCGACTACAAGATGATCGGCTACGAAGAGGGCGATCTCGTGCGGCTTGCCATCCTGGTGAATTCCGAACCGGTCGATGCGCTCGCCATGATCGTGCACCGGGCCCGCGCCGAGCAGCGTGGCCGGGTCATGTGCGAGAAACTCAAGGACCTCATTCCCCGCCATATGTTCCAGATCCCGATTCAGGCGGCGATCGGCGGCAAGATCGTGGCGCGCGAAACCCTCTCGGCGCTGCGCAAGGACGTCACCGCGAAGTGCTACGGCGGCGACATCAGCCGAAAGCGCAAGCTCCTCGACAAGCAGAAAGAAGGCAAGAAGAAGATGCGGCAGTTCGGCAAGGTCGAAATCCCGCAGGAGGCCTTCATCTCGGCCCTCAAGATGGACGAGAACTGAAGCGCCGCTTCACCCACCAGCCTGACGCCTTCCAGCAGGACAGCGCAATGACTGCGCCGAGATAGCCATCAACGGCATAGTGCCAGCTCAGCATCACCGATCCGATCAGGATGACCGCCGAGAAGATGCTGGTGAACCAGATCAGCCAGCGCTTGCCTGATGCCACTGCGCAGCAGATGAACAGCACCGTCGTCGCCACGTGCATCGACGGCATGGCAGAGACTCCTTCGACGTCGCCGAAGCCCGCCATGTGGCTCTGCCATAGCAGCGCCTGGGTCGGCACCGCCCAGATCGGATAGATGGTGTTGGCGTGGGCCAGATAGGCATTGAGACCGGCATAGGGGTCGGGGCCATCGACGACGAAGCCGTAGAAGCAGGGACCCGCCGAGGACAGAAGCGTGCCAATCACGCAGGTGCCAATGAGCCAGGTCAGGAGATAGGCGGTGAGGTATTGCTGGCGGAGCGCCGTATCCCGCTTGCGGAAGCCCTGCCACATGAAGAAGGCCATCATCACCACAAACCACATGTTGTAGGTGATGTTCAGCACGAAGGTCACCGGCGGATACTGCAGAAGCGGCGCCAGTATCTCGTGTGGCAGCAATCCGAAGTGCAGGAACCTGTCGAGCTCCATGAAGCTCTGGTCCCAGGAAAAGGGCACAGTGATGGGAATGTTCTTCTTGATGGTCATGAAGCCCACGAAGAAGACGCCGTTGATGATGAAGGCATGGATCGTGTTGGACACTCGCCCGGGGGCCAGGATGTCGTCCAGCAGACGCGAGGTCAGTGCGCGGGTCGGACTCCCCGCATAGCCGGTCCACCACAGGCGGATGAAGTCCCCGGCCAGCCACAGCATGATGAAGAGGAACAGGAAGGCGAAGGTCGACCCGCCGACGATCGACACGAGGCCAAAGGACAGGGGCACGCCCAGCCACAGGCTCTGCAGCAGGCCGATCAGATAGGTGCCGATGGCGATGACATAGAGCGCTGCATGCGTCCGGACTCCGAGAGCCAGGGTCCGGAGCGTCTCGATCGCGCGGTGGCCAAGCCTCAGTGAACCGGTCCCGGCATGTGCGCTGTAGGTCGTGGAATTCATGGTCCCGTCATCCTCTTTGGCCGGAACTATCCGAGGAGCAGGGTTAAGTTCAGGTTGTGAGGAACGCGCAAGCTGAACTGGACCACATTTTAGAATTATTCTAAGGTTAAGGCATCGTTTCGGCGGCAGCGAAAGACAGGATTGAACTTGAAGAGTTTTTCAGACCTCACAGAACAGGAATTGCTGGCCCTCGCGATCTCCAGCGAGGACGACGATGCCCGCGCCTATGCCGGATTTGCCAATTCGCTCATGGATCTCTACCCGGCCTCGGCGAAGGTCTTCATGGAAATGGCGGAGGAGGAGCATCAGCACCGCCGCTGGCTCACCGACCTCTATCAGAAGAAGTTCGGCGATTTCGTACCGCTCATTCGCCGCGGCGACATCCAGGGCTTTGTCCGCCACAAGCCGGCCTGGACCATTGGCAAGATGAACATCGAGGAAATGCGGCAGCGCGCCGAGGTCATTGAGCTCGAGAATTACCGATTTTACAAGCAGGCGGCCGAGCGCTCAAGCGATCCACAAGTTCGCAAGCTGCTGCTCGATCTCGCCGAGGCCGAGAAGGGTCACGAATCGCTGGCTGTCAAACTCGGATTCGAGCATCTGACGGCCGACGCCAAGATCGAGGAACACGAGGCGAAACGCCGGCTCTTCCTGCTGCAGGTGATTCAGCCAGGTCTTGTCGGCCTGATGGATGGCTCGGTGTCGACGCTCGCACCGCTTTTCGCCGCAGCCTTTGCGACAGGCGACACC
Organism: Alphaproteobacteria bacterium; assembly: GCA_026400595.1. Taxonomy (GTDB): domain Bacteria; phylum Pseudomonadota; class Alphaproteobacteria; order Rhizobiales; family Aestuariivirgaceae; genus Aestuariivirga. The sequence goes on from JAPLOT010000324.1 coordinate 10,559, forward strand.
TGGCAGACCTTTCTCGTCGGCCTTGCCGCTTCGATCGGTGCCGGCATCTCGATGGGGCTCGCAGAAGGACTCTCGGATGACGGCAAGCTCACCGGGCGCGGCCATCCGCTGATTCGCGGCCTTGCCGCCGGGTTGATGACCACGGCGGGCGGCCTTGGCCACACGCTTCCCTACCTCATTCCCGATTTCCAGCTTGCCACCTGGATCGCCATCGTCGTCGTCTTCTTCGAACTCTGGGCGATTTCCTGGATCCGCTACAAGTACATGGACACGCCATTTCTCAAGGCGGCCTTCCAGATCGCGGTGGGCGGATTCCTCGTGTTCCTCACCGGAATTCTGATCGGCAGTGCCTGACGCCCGCCGCTGCCGGCGTCAGCAGCCTGTGCAGGCGAGCGTTGTCGACTGGCGTGGCCGAAGCGCGATCTGCTCGCTCAGCGTGAAGCTGGTGGCGCCCAGAATGGCCTTGCCGAGGAACGACGCGACATAGGGCGAATAGTTCATGCAGACCACGGTGACGATCAGATCGTTGTTGTCGGTCATCAGGTCCGACATGCCAGTCGTGCTCGGTGCCGCGCAGGCCGTTCCGCCCGTGCTCGACTTCTTCCACTGATTGGTGATCGTCCCCGAGACATTGCGATACTGGTAGATGTCGATGCGCACGTCGTCGAGGTTGGTCGGCGACATCACGAGTTCGACGGCATCGAAGTAGTCGTTCATCGCCGAAGCGGTCACCGTCGTCGAGTTCTGCGTCACCAGATCGGCAACCACGCTAGTGGAGTAAGTGATCTTGCGATTGAACGAAATCATCGCCGTAAGGTCGATCAGGCCGAAGTAGAGAAACAGCAGAAACGGCATGATGAATGCCATCTCGATGGCGGCAACGCCGCGGACATCCTTGCGAAACCGGTTGAGCTTGATGAACATGCCGGGCTCTCCGATCAGAAGGGTTCGTTGCGGAAAATCGCGACGGCCTGAAGCCTGCGCGCTTTGTTGTCATCGATATTCCCGAGAAAATCCATGAAGGGGAACACAAAGTCCCAGTCATAGGTGGCGATCACGGTGGAAGCTGCCTGGCGGCCGCCGGGCGTGAAGACCACGGCATAGGGATTGCCGTTGACCGGGCCGATGGCGATTGGGCTGGGAACCAGTGTGTCAAGTGCCGAGAACGACGTCGAGCTGTTCACATAGACCGTGACCTTGCTGTCGCAGTCGACGATGATGTTCACGTTCTCGCAGATCTTCTCCTTGAACTGCGTTGCGGTCATCGTCGTCGTGCCGGTCGAGCTTGTGACCTGGCCGGTGCGCACCATGCGCCCCGCCTCCTGCACCGAATTCTGCAGCACATACTCTGTAAACAGAAGAAGTCCGGTTTCGCAGGTGCAACCCAGAACGTAGAAGAAAGGACCGGCGACGAGCGCGAATTCGACGGCGGCAGACCCGTCCTCCGACTTGCCGTACCGGCCGGACTTTCGCGTGATCCGGCGCTTCAACCAACCCCACATGATATTCTCCCAAGAGAAGGGCGCCGCGCACAGCCGCCGCCCACTCGCAATTGCATCCAGTCTTATCAATGAGGGCTTTCTGCCTTGTGAAAAACTTCAGTAAAATTTTAATTGTTTGCCGTGCCGCAAACGGAAACGGGCCCCGTCCCAGGGGCCCGTGTGCATGTTTGTCGATAGCGGTGGATCAGTTGGTCGGCGCCGGACCGTCGGGCGCATTGGGGGCCTCGCCCTCGCGCTGGCCCAGGGCAATGGCATTGCGCTTCTGCTGCTGCTTGGCGACGGCGTCGTAATAGGCGGGGTTGTCGCCGATCTTCAGCGTCGTTTCGCATTCGGGAGCGCAGACATATGTATAGGATGCACCGGCTTTGAAGACCTGGATGTCGTTGTCGGCGCCTGACTGTACCGTCACATCGAGGTCGGCAAGCTGGCCGCCATTCTCATCCAGCATGAGGATATTGGTGGTCCCGTAGGAGCGGGCGTGCAGATAGACCTGGTCGCCCTGGATGGTGACGTCCGCGATGCTGGGGTTGCCGACGATCACGGTACCGGGCGGACGCGCGACGGTCATGACCTGGGTGTAGTCGAGCTTCACGACGAGCGGCTGCCCGGCTTGTGACGCGGCTGGCACCAGCGCGAGAAGGCCGAAGATCAGTCCCGGTAGGCTGCTGCGTATGGTCATGATGGTGATTTCTCCGAGAAACAGTTGTGGACGCCGTTCGGTGACAGTCCGCCATTGCCCGTATTTGACCTTTGAATGGTGAATCTTCCCTTAAGCCCGGGCCCGCTTCGCCACAGGCGGCCGCTGACGACTGCAAACGGCGCGAACGGGTTATGCTCCGTGTCGAATAGATTTGGGTGCGGCGAGAAACGGCTGACATGCGGTGAAGAGTTACGTTCGACACAGCGGCGTATTCAGCCTTCGCGTTCCGCAACATTATTGGAGAGTTGCTCAAGTATATACTGTATCCGCCAAGTTGAAATTCAGTGCGAGGTTGTAGAAAAACGAATAATTTACCGAGATATTCAGAAATCGGTAAAGTTGTATCCAACAAATACTGAATTAGTTAACCAGTATGGTGTCAAACTGGCAGGACATGGAAACATGAGCCCCTTGTTTACTTGCCATTAAATCGCCCGGTCTAGTGTTGCGCCATGGTTCAGTACACGGCGCGCTAGGCACCGTCAGACGTGAACCAGGTGCTGAAAACATAATGGAGTTTCAAATGACCAAGTTTGTGCGCTTTGTGAAGGACGAGTCTGGTGCAACGGCCATCGAGTACGGCCTGATCGCCGCCGCGATGGGCGTTGCTCTCATCGCCTCCTTGCCCTTCCTTGCCGGCGCCATCTCCGGCAAGTTCCAGTCGCTCGCCACGGCGATCTCGAACGGCGTTCCTGGGAACTAAGTCGATAGGCCGTAAGGCCTGACAGTCTTCGATCTAGGACATCCACCGGGCCCCAGGCCCGGTGGATTTCTTTATGGGAAGCGAGCTGTGCACGGTTAACCCGCCCTTAATGATGGCCATGTGAGGCTGTGGAATCCCCAATTGCGCCTGTGGATTCCAGATGACGGCCCTCCTTTCCACCACGCTCTTCCCCACCCTGATGATTCTTGCCGGTGCCGGTGATGCGCTGACCATGCGCATCCCCAACTGGCTCAACATCCTCATCGCCCTCCTCTTCTTTCCGATGGCGGTGCTGACCGGCATGCCGATGGGGGACATCGGCTTGCACGTGGCTGTCGGTGTCGGGATGTTTGTCCTGGGGTTTGCGCTCTTCTCTCTGGGCGTCTTCGGCGGTGGAGATGCAAAGCTGCTGGCAGCCGCTGGCCTGTGGCTCGGTTGGCCCGATCTTCTGAACTTTCTTGTCGTGACGGCGATTGCCGGCGGCATCCTGGCACTCTGCGTCGGCGCCTGGTCGGTCATTCGATTCAACTCCGAACTCCAGGACGGTTCCATCTTCAGGCGCTTCAGGTCCGTCAAACCCAACGTGCCCTATGGCTATGCATTTGCCATCGGCGCCGTCCTGTCATTCCCCGAAACCTGGTGGTTCAGCGCCGCCGGCTAAGATTGAGAAACACGGTTAACGCAAATTTGACCATTCCCGGCGAAAGTGACCTTTGCGGAACAGTAGCTGCGTTGAAAACAAGGATCTGAACGATGAATAAGATGCGCATTGCAATTCTCGGGCTGGCGATCGGTTCCGCAGCCTTTGCAGGAATTCTTGCGAAAGGCGTCATCGGCAAGAAGCCCGACAAGGAAGTTGTCGAGGTCAACAAGGTGCCGATGGTCGAAATCCTCGTCGCGTCCAAGGATCTTGCCATGGGCGAACGTCTTGTCGACAGCACCATTGGCTGGCGCGACTGGCCGACGAACGCCGTCAGCGAGGCCATGATCACCAAGGACGAAGCGCCTGACGCCCTCGAGAAATACAAGACGGCACGCGCCAGGCTTCCCATCTTCACCGGCGAGCCCATCGTCGACCGCAAGCTTGTCGAACCCGGCCAGTCCGGCTTCATGAGTTCCATCCTGCCGAAAGGCATGCGTGCGATCTCGGTCGCCATCTCCGAACGGTCTGCCGCCGGCGGATTCATCCTGCCGAACGATCGCGTCGACGTCATTCTGACTCGCAAGACCGACGATGGCGGCACGGGCGCGAAGGTCGTGAAGAGCGAAACGGTCCTCTCCAACGTCCGCGTGCTCGCGATCAATCAGACCTACCGGCAGGAGACGAACGAGGACAAGGTCACGGTCACCGAAGGCAAGACCGCGACGCTCGAACTCGATCCCTTGCAGACCGAAGTCATCACCATGGTCGAGTCGGCCGGAGAATTGTCGCTGGCGCTGCGCTCGATCGCAGAGGGCGGCGACGGTGGCATCCAGGACGAAGGTCCGAAGCTGTCCGACGCATTCCTTGGCAAGAAACGCCCCCGCGGCGGCGATCGGCTGATCGTGCGCTACGGAATCGAAAAAGTCATGTCCAACCGCTGATCGCTGAGGCCGCATAACATGTTCACCTCCTTTATTGCACAGCCGGCCAGCACCTCGCTCGTAAAGCGGGTGGCTGCATCCGCCGCCGCTCTCGCCATGGTGTTCATGGCAGGGTCCGCAGCACTACCGGCACGGGCTTCGGATCTCGACTACTCTGCCATGGACGGCACGCAGTCCGACGGTTCCCAGTTTCTCCGCATCGGTCTCTACAAGAGCGCCGTGCTGAAGCTGCCGGTTCCGGCCAAGGAAGTCATCGTCGGCGATCCGGCCGTGGTGGACGTGGTCATTCGCAACAAGACGACGGCCTACTTCTTCGGCCGAACGGCGGCCCAGACCAACGTCTTCTTCTTCGACGAGAACGGCAATCAGATCCTCAGCATGGACATCGACGTCACGATGGACACGAAGGCGCTGCAGAAGCTGATCGACCGCACCATTCCCGGCAACCGCATCAAGGTCGACACGGCCGGCGCCAACGTGGTGTTGAAGGGCACCGCCCAGAACGCAACCGAAGCGGCCCTCGCCCAGAGCCTTGCCGAGAAGATGGCGCCTGGCGAAAACACGGTGGTCAATGCCCTGAAGATTGCCGAGGGCGACCAGGTGATGCTCAAGGTCAAGGTCGTCGAGGTCAAGCGCGACGTGCTGAAGTCCTTCGGCATCAATCTCGACACCTTCTTCTCCTACGGCAACGTGACCGGCGCCTTCACCACCGCGAATCCGGTGATCGGCTCGGCGCTGTCCGGCCTGATCGGCTATTCCAATGACAACTTCTCCATCGATGCCGCCATCGAGGCGCTCGAATCCCAGGCGCTGATCAAGACGCTCGCCGAGCCCAACCTGACCGCCGTGTCGGGCCAGAAGGCCCAGTTCCTGGCCGGCGGCCAGTACCCCTACATCAGCGGCATCTCCTGCGACTCCAACAACACCAACTGCGTGAACACCGTGACCTACAAGGACTACGGCGTGAAGCTTGGCTTCACCCCGTCGGTCCTGAGCGAGGGCCGCATCAGCCTCAAGATCGCGACGGAAGTCAGCGAGCTGGATGACGTGACGACCGGCGCATTGAAGACACGCGCAGCGGAAACCACCATCGAACTCCCCAGCGGCGGCGCCATGATGCTGGCCGGCCTGATCAAGGAAGAGACGGTCCAGGACATCACCGGTACGCCGGGCCTGATGAACCTGCCGATCCTCGGCACGCTGTTCCGCAGCCGCAACTTCACCTCGGGCCAGACGGAACTGGCCGTGATCGTGGTGCCCTATATCGTCAATCCGGTGGCCGAGAAGCAGCTTGCCTCTCCCGATGATCGCCTCGCCAACCCATCCGACGGCGGCCAGATCTTCTGGGGCAAGCTGAACAGAATATATGGCACCGCCGGCAACCACCCCAACGGTGTCTACCACGGCAACGTCGGCTACATCATTGAGTAATTGAGCGGAGATGAAGATGCGTAGTTCAGATAATCGCACCATTCGGGCCGGCAAGGCCGCGCTCATGACGCTGGGCGCCGCCCTGATGCTCACCGGATGTTCGTCCTACGACGAGATCATGATGGACGAGTACCGTCCCGTCAGCGTCCAGGAACGCTTTCCGATCCGGGTCGAGAAGGCCGCGGTGAAGATGGGGGTCGCCGCGCCGACCGGGAAGCTCAAGCCGGATCAGGTCAATGGCGTCATCGCCTTTGCCAACAATGCCAAGACGGCCGGCCTCTCCGGCATCACCGTGAAGTACCCGTCCGGCAGCGCAAAGGGCAGGGCCACGGCGAACGAGATCGCCAGGGTGATCGCCGGGCAGAACATTCCGCGCAACATGATCCACGTCGAATCCTACGCGGCCGGCGCCGGCGCGCCGGTGCAGCTGTCATTCATGCGGAAGGTCGCGATCACCACCGAATGCGGCGACTGGTCGACCAATGTCGGGTTCAACTACGAGAACGAGCCCTACCCGAACTTCGGCTGCGCTTATCAGAACAACATCGCGGCCATGGTCGCGAATCCCGAAGATCTGGAGAATCCGCGCGGCATGTCGCCGGTTCTGGCGGCCAATCGCGTCCAGGTGATGAAGGTCTACTTCGACAACAAGACGGCCGGTGACTACTACACGCTCGACAGCGTCACCGGGAACTAATGGCATCGCCACTTTCGCAGACCGCAGGACGTCAATCATGATGAACAGCAACAACCAGGCCACTCAGCAGCTGCAGCCCGCAGCCGAGATCGTCGCGATGATCCCGCGCATCAACATTCACGCCTTCTGCGACAATGCGCAGACGGCGTCGACGATGCAGCAGGCTGTCGCAGACCGTCGAATGGCCAGGGCCCACACGACCATCCAGCTGGGCGGCGTGATGGCGGCCGTGCAGGTCTATCAGACGCAGTCAACCCCGAACGTGCTCTTGGTCGAGTCGCACGGCTCGCGCGAGGTCATCCTTTCGGAGCTCAACGAGCTGTCTCAGGTCTGCCAGCCGGACACCAAGGTCATCGTGATCGGGCACGTCAATGACGTCATTCTCTACCGTGAACTGATCCGGCAGGGCGTCAGCGAGTATCTTGTCGCCCCGCTTCATCAGATGCAGGTGATCGAGACCATCGCCAATCTCTATCAGGATCCCAAGTCAGGCCCGCTGGGGAAGGTCTTCGCCTTCGTCGGGGCCAAGGGCGGCGTGGGCTCCAGCACCGTCGCGCACAACTTCGCCTGGATGATGTCGAAGCGCTTCGCCACCGAGACGGTGATCACCGATCTCGACCTTGCCTTCGGCACATCGAGCCTGAACTTCAACCAGGACATCTCCAACGGCATTCTCGACGCGCTGGGCCAGCCGGACCGCATCGATGCCACCCTGCTTGAACGCCTTCTCACCAAGCTTGGCGACAAGCTCAGCCTGCTCAGCGGGCCGGGCGGCGTCGACCGCGACTTCAACGTCGAAGCCCATGCCATCGAGACGATCCTCGGCGCCATGCGCGGAAACGTGCCCTGCATCGTCGTGGACGTTCCCAACATGTGGGCGCCGTGGATCAAGTACACGCTCATCCATGCCGATCAGGTAATCATCACCGCGACGCCGGAGCTGGCCAGTCTCCGCAACACCAAGAACCTCATCGACCTGCT
>JAPLOT010000027.1 GCA_026400595.1 Alphaproteobacteria bacterium
GGTAACGCCGGAAGCCATCTGTCACCCGATCGTTGTAGGCCTTGTCGCCGGTCGGATTGGTGATCACGAAGGAGACGGTCTCAATCGGCAGGCTGAGAAAGCCGAGACTGGCGCCGTAGCTCTGGGCATGGGCACCGGCCAGAAGCGTCTGGACGACCAAACTGCGCTCGCCCCCCGCCAGGGCAAGTCCCAGCAGCAGAACAAGCCTGCCGGTCTTTCGTATCCTTGCCCGAAGGCTATGCCCCGCCATTCTCCAGCACCTGCTGAATCGAAGTCGAGCTTGGCAAGCATTGCAGCCCTCGTAAACCCGCAAATGGCCCAATAGGGTCGGACAGTGGCACCGCCGCAGTCCGAGCGTGTTTCGAGGGTTGTCCGTGGCTCGCCGGAGCAGTCGTTCGGGCCTGTAACTCGGTCTCTTGCGTCAGGTTCTAGACATGCGCCGGCCAGACGAGGCCGAACTTCCGTTTGATGTCGGATTCCACTTCCAATGCTCCTTGCTGCCTCATGTCCCGACCGTTCGATCGGCTTGTCTCTATGCCACTCCAGCCGCGCCAAGAAACGCCAGGCGCGATAGCGGCGGCAGCAGTCACCCGCCCGCGCGATTGAGTTGCCGGTCGCGCCAGACCATGAGCAGGCCCGAGGCCACGACGATGGCGGCACCCGTCCAGGTCAGCGCGTCGGGGAAATCGTTGAACAGCACCAGGCCGAAGAAGACGGCCCAGATCATCGCCGAGTACTCGAAGGGCGCCACGAAATTGGCCTCGCCATACTTGTAGGCGTTGACGAACAGCATCATGCCGAAGGCGGCGAGCACGCCGGAGAAGAGCATGAGAAGGAGGTCGGGAAAGTTGGGCATCACCAGGGCGCGGGTGAGAAAGACGAGGCTCGGATGCTCGAAGTCGGGCGCGAAGGCGAGGTTGAAGGCCAGCGCCAGTGCAAGCCCGATGCCGAAATAGATGAGGTTCTGCCAGACGGCGATGACGACGGGGCTGACCTGCTGCGAGAGCGGGCGCCCGATCATCTGCCCCACCGCGTAGCCCAGCGCCGAGAGCAGGGCGAAGATCGATGCCGGTTCGAAGACACCCGCGCCGGGCCTGACCATGATCAGGACGCCGATGAATCCCGCGATGATGGCCAGCCAGCGGTGCAGCCGCACGCGTTCGCCGAGCAGCGGGCCCGCAAGCCCGGCGACGAAGAAGGGCATGGTGAAGTAGATCGCCACCGCATTGGCGATGGGGATCGCCGCAATGGCCAGCACGAAGCAGAGATAGGCCAGGCCCAGGATGAGGCCGCGCACGAAGATGAGCCCCAGGGCCGGCGGCGTGAGCAGCTCGCCCAGCGCCTTCTCGCGCCAGACGAAGATGCCGAGGATCGGAATGGACCCGATGCAGCGCAGCATCAGCGCCTCGTAGACGGGATAGCCGCCGGAGATCGACTTGACGATGGCATCCTGGGTCGAAGCGAGGCCGACGCCCGCCAGGATGCAGGCGATCGCGAGAAGGCGGTTGTCGTTATGGGCGGCGGCGGCCATGACGGCTGCACTTAGCCCGCTGTTGCGATGGCCGGAAGGGGGCGCCATCGCAGGTCATCCATGCGTCGCCTCAGGCGCGGCCAGCCGCCTGGACGAGGTCCGCGAGCAGGCGCACGCCCGGCTCGATCTTCTTCTCGTCGATGGAGGAGAAGGCAAGGCGGAAGTGATTGCGCGGCGGCTTGGCCACGCCGAAGTTGATGCGGCCAGGCTCGATGAGAATGCCCCTGGCGGCCGCGGCCCTGGCCAGGTCTTCGCTGTCCAGGTCCTGAGGGCCGGTCACCCAGAAGCTGGTGCCGCCGAAGCTCGGAATGCGCGAGGCATTGGGCATATGCGCGTTGAGTGCGGCGCCCATCACGTCCCAGCGGCTGCGGTATTCGCGGTGCAGGCGGCGGATCAGCGTGTCGTGATGGCCCAGCGACAGGAACAGGGCTGCGGTGCGCTGGTTGTTGTTGGGCGCGTGGCGCACCATCAGGCGGCGCAGCGCGCGGGCTTCGGCGATGAGAGTCTTCGGTCCCACCATGAATCCGAGGCGCAGGCCGGGGAACAGCGTCTTCGACAGCGATCCCACGTAGATGACGCGGCCCTCGTCATCGAGCGACTTGAGCGCCGGACAGGGTTCGTTGACGTAGTTGGTCTCGAATTCATAGTCGTCCTCGATCACCACCATGTCGCGCTGCGAGGCGAGTTTCAGCAGGTCCATGCGCCGCTCCAGCGGCATGGTGACGGTGGTCGGGAACTGGTGGCTGGGTGTGGTGAAGACAATGTTGGCGTCGCGCAGCGGATCGGTGAAGGTGATGCCCTGTTCATCGACCGGGATCAGCGCCACGTTGCGCGTCTTCAGCCGGAAGATGTTGCGCATGTCGGGGTAGCCCGGCTCTTCCATCGCCACGCGGGTGTCGGGGCCGGCCAGCAGGCTGGTCAGCAGGTAGAGCGCATTCTGCGCGCCCAGCGTGATGAGGATCTCGTCGTCGCTGGCCATGATGCCACGGCGCGGCAGGATGCGGCGGCGGATCTGTTCGACCAGCAGAGGGTCGTCATGGGCCCAGGTGTCGTTGGTCCAGGAGCCCAGCCATTTCTTGCCCAGCGCCTGGCGGGCGCAGTCGCGCCACTCGGCCAGCGGGAAGAGATTGTGGTCCACCTGGCCGTAGATGAAGGGATAGGCATAGTTCTGCCAGTCCAGCGGCTTGGTGATGTTTTCCTGCGCGGCCGGATCCTTGACCAGGCGGGCCGCCCAGTCGATCTCGCCGGCCGGCCGCGCTGCGGGCGGCGGGCGCTGCGGCGTGACGCTGTCCAGCGCCTTTTCGGCGACATAGTAACCCGAGCGCTCGCGGGCCACGAGATAGCCGTCATCCAGCATGCCCTGGTAGGCCAGCACCACGGTGTTGCGCGACACCGACAGGCTCTTGGCCATCTTTCGAGTGGAGGGAATTGGTTCCTCGCGCGCCAGCTGTCCGTCGAGGATGGCCGAGACCAGGGCCTCGCGGATCTGGGTCTGCAGGCTGGCGTGCTCGCTGCGCCGGATATGGACAAGCCAGTCGCGCAAATTGGTTCCTGTGAATAAGGCGTCTGGACCTATCATAGTGCCAATTCGCGGGATAAGGTAGCCCGGAAACGCCAGCGGAAGCCGATGACCGAACCCGTTCTCAACACCTCGCCCAAGACCTGGGACGAGGTCAAGACGACCACATGCTACATGTGCGCCTGTCGCTGCGGCATCAAGGTCTATCTCAAGGACGGCACCGTCAAGTACATCGAGGGCAACCGCGATCACCCGGTGAACAAGGGCGTGATCTGCGGCAAGGGTGCTTCCGGCATCATGCAGCACTATTCCCCGGCGCGGCTGTCCAAGCCGCTGATCCGGGTGGGCGAGCGGGGCTCGGGCGAATTCCGCGAGATCGAATGGGAAGAGGCGCTGCGCACCGCCACCCTGTGGCTCTCGGAAGTGCGCAACAGCGATCCGAAGAAGCTCGCCTTCTTCACCGGCCGGGACCAGAGCCAGGGGCTCACCGGCTGGTGGGCCACGCAATTCGGTACGCCAAACTATGCCGCGCATGGCGGGTTCTGCTCGGTGAACATGGCGGCGGCCGGGCTCTATACCTTCGGCGGCAGCTTCTGGGAGTTCGGCGAGCCCGACTGGAAGCACACGAAGTACTTCCTGCTCTTCGGGGTGGCCGAGGATCACGCCTCCAACCCTATCAAGACCGGACTGGGCAAGCTCAAGGCGCGCGGCGCCAAGGTGGTCTCGATCAACCCGATCCGCACCGGATACTCGGCCATTGCCGATGAGTGGATCGGCATTCGTCCCGGCACGGATGGACTCTTCGTGGGCGCACTCATTCACGAATTGCTGTCCGCGCAGAAGATCGACGGCGACTATCTGCAGCGCTACACCAATGCGCCCTGGCTGGTGATCGAGAATCCCGGCGGCGCGGACGACGGGCTCTTCGCCCGCACTGCGCAGGGATCGGCCCTGGTTCTCGACCATCACTCGGGAACGCCCATGCCGGCGCTCTCGCCCGATGCGCTGCCGCGCCTGATGGGCCGTTTCAAGCTGCCGGACGGACGCCGCGTGGTGACGAGCTTCCAGCTCATCGCCGAGCGTTTTCTGTCGCCCGACTGGGCGCCGGAAGCCGTCACCGCCCGCTGCGGCGTTCCGGCCGCCACCATCAGGCGCATCGCCGCCGAACTCGCCGAGGTTGCCTTCAGCCAGCAGGTCGAGCTCGATATTCCGTGGACGGATCACCTCGGCCGCTTCCACGAGAAGACGGTGGGCCGCCCGGTGTCGATGCATGCCATGCGCGGCATCTCCGCCCATGCCAACGGATTCCAGACCTGCCGCACGCTGCATCTCCTGCAGATCATTCTCGGCACCATCGATGTACCGGGCGGCTTCCGCTACAAGCCGCCCTTTCCCAAGCCTGCGCCGCCGGGCGTCAAGCCCGCAGGCAAGCCGGGGCAGGTGAAGCCCAACACGCCCTTGCCCGGTCCCCCACTCGGCTTCGTGACCTCGCCCGACGATCTGTTGATCGATGCGGACGGCCATCCGCAACGCATCGACAAGGCCTATAGCTGGGACGCGCCGCTGGCCGCGCATGGCATGATGCACATGGTCATCACCAACGCGGCGAAGAAGGACCCTTACGGCATCGACGTCCTGTTCATGTACATGGTCAACATGAGCTGGAACTCGGCCATGAACGTGCCGGACACGCTGAAGTATCTCACGCAGAAGGATCCGGCTACCGGCGACTATACGATCCCGCGCATCATCTACTCCGATGCCTATGCGTCCGAAATGGTCCACTACGCCGACCTGATCCTGCCGGACACCACCTATCTCGAGCGCTGGGACTGCATCTCGCTGCTCGACCGCCCGATCTCGGAGGCCGATGGCCCGGCCGATTCCATCCGCCAGCCGGTGGTGGAACCTGATCGCGACGTTCGGCCCTTCCAGGAGGTTCTGCTGGACCTCGGCGCGCGGCTGGGGCTTCCGGGCATGACCCGCACCGATGGCAGCCCGCGCTATCCGGGCGGCTACGCCGATTACATCGTCAACCACGAGCGTGCGCCGGGGCTTGGGCCTCTGGCCGGCTTCCGCGGTTCAAACGGCAAGGCGCAGGGGCGGGGCGCGCCCAATCCCGAACAGCTGCAGCACTACATCGACAATGGCTGCCACTGGTTCTACGAGCTGCCCGATCACATGAAGTACTACCGCCATGTGAACTGGGCCTATCTCGATTGGGCCACCTTCTTCGGCTTCGTCGGCAAGCCCGATCCGATCATCCACCAGCTGTACTGCGAGCCGCTGCAGAAATTCCGCCTGGCCGCGGCAGGCCACGGCAAGGTCGTTCCGCCCGAAGCGCATCGCGCGCGCATCCGCGATCACTTCGATCCCATTCCCTTCTGGTATCCGCCCTTCGAAGGCCAGATGGTGAGCGAGGCCGAGTATCCCATGCATGCGGTGACGCAGCGCCCCATGGCCATGTATCACTCCTGGGGTTCGCAGAACGCCTGGCTGCGCCAGATCCTCGGGCGCAACTGGCTCTACATGGCGCGCGAGCGGGCAGGCGAACTCGGCATCGCGGATGGCGACTGGGTGACCGTCACCTCGCATCACGGGATGATCAAGGCGCAGGCGAAGCTCATGGATGGCGTCAATCCCGACACCGCCTGGACCTGGAACGCCATCGGCAAGCGCGCGGGGGCCTGGGGTCTTTCTCCGGATGCGCCGGAGGCGAAAAAGGGCTTTTTGCTGAATCACTTGATCTCGGAACTTCTTCCCGAACGTGAAGGCGGCTACCGCTATTCCAACAGCGATCCGGTGACCGGTCAGGCGGCCTGGTACGATCTCCGTGTCCGCATCGAGAAGGCCGCGGGCCAGGAGCCGGTGAGCGCGCCGCAATTCGCGACTCTGAAGAAACTGAAGAGGGCGAAATGACGTCGCTGCCGCCGCCCGCCTCAAAGAAACTGGGCCTGGTGATCGATCTCGACACCTGCGTGGGTTGTCAGGCCTGCGTCACCTCCTGCAAGGAGTGGAACACGCAAGGCTATTCGGCGCCGCTCAGCGACTACGACCCCTATGGATCCGACCCGGACGGCGTCTGGCTGAACCGTGTGCATGGCTATGAGGTGAGGGAGCAGGGCCAGGACCAGACCCGCATCGTCCATTTCCCGCGCTCCTGCCTGCATTGCGAAACACCGGCCTGCGTGACCGTCTGCCCCACCGGCGCCTCCTACAAGCGCGCCGAGGACGGCATCGTGCTGGTGAACCCGGACACCTGCATCGGCTGCAAGCTCTGTTCCTGGGCCTGTCCCTATGGCGCGCGTGAGTATGACCTGGCCCAGGGCGTGATGAAGAAATGCACGCTCTGCGTGGACCGCATCTACAATGAAAACCTGGAGCCGGAGGACCGCCAGCCCGCCTGCGTGAAGGCCTGCCCGACCGGGGCCCGCCATTTCGGCGATCTCGGCGACCCGGCTTCGCCGGTCTCGCAGTTGGTGGCAGAACGCGGTGGCTACGATCTTCTGCCCGAGATGGGCTACCGGCCGGTCAACAAGTACCTGCCTCCGCGCGCCCGGCGCGATGCGACCAACACGTCGAACACTGAGCTGCCGAAGCCTGACGGATCCGCCTTCGACCGGCTCTTCGCCTGGGCCGACCGGCTGCTCTCTGCCAAGGCCGGCGCGTCGAAGCCCGACCTCACCGACTATTCCGGCAAGCTCGAGGGCTGAGATGCATCCCGCCTATTCGGTCATCCTCTTCACGACCGCATCCGGGGCAGGCTATGGGCTGCTGGCCTTGCTCGGGCTCGTCGGCTTCAACCATGGCCAGGCATCGAGCGTCGCCTTTGCCCTTGTGTCAGTCGTCATCGCGCTGATGCTGATCACGGTGGGACTGCTGTCGTCCACCTTCCATCTTGGCCATCCCGAACGGGCCTGGCGGGCGCTGTCGCAATGGCGCTCGAGCTGGCTGTCGCGCGAAGGTGTCGCCGCGCTTGCCACCTATGTTCCCGCGCTGCTCTTCGCTGCCGTCTGGTCGGGCCTTGTCGATGCGCCGAACTGGATCGGCCCGCTCGGCCTCATCACCGCGACGCTCTGTGCCCTGACGGTTTTCACCACCGGCATGATCTATCGCTCGCTGCGCACCATCCGCGCCTGGCACCAGCCGCTCACCGTGCCGGTCTATCTCGTCTTCGCCCTGGCAACCGGCGCAACGCTGATTACGGCCATCGCCACGCTGTTCGGCCGCTTCCAGCCCTTCCAGGTCATCCTCGGGGTTACCGCCCTGCTGCTGGCGATGCTGCTCAAGTTCCTTTACTGGCGCGCCGTCGATGCCATGCCGCCGGCCTTTACGATGAACGACGCCACCGGGCTCGGCCGCATCGGAGACGTCTCGCAATGGGAGGTGCCGCATACCTCGGAGAACTACATCCAGAAGGAAATGGGCTATGCGGTCGCCCGCAAGCATGCGGCAAGGCTGCGGAAGCTCGTCTTCCTCTTGCTTGCGGCTGCGATCCTCCTGATGCTGCTGGCGCTCCTGGCGCCGGTCGTCTCGCTGGTCGCCGTCATCGCGGCACTTTCGGCGGCGGTGGTCGAGCGCTGGCTGTTCTTCGCCGAGGCCCGGCATGTCGTGACTTTGTTCTATGGCGGGAGGCCGGTCTGATGCTGGGCAAGGGCGTGCGCTGGTTCGACGACTGGTTCGCC
>JAPLOT010000186.1 GCA_026400595.1 Alphaproteobacteria bacterium
GGCAAGTACGTGCAGCTGAAGGACACCATCCGCGGCTTCAAGGCCATCGTGAACGGCGAGTACGACCACCTGCCGGAGCAGGCGTTCTACATGATCGGCGCGATCGAAGAGGCCGTCGAGAAGGCCAAGACCCTGCAGTAAGGGGCACTGAAATGGCCACCATTCGAATCGATGTCGTCAGCGCGGAAGAGTCCATCTACTCGGGAGAAGCCGAGTTCGTGGTGCTGCCCGGCGTCATGGGCGAGCTGGGTATCTACCCGCACCACGCGCCGCTGATCACGCAGATCAAGGCCGGGGTCGTGCGCATCAAGGTGCCCGGCAAGGCGGAAGAGGAGATGGTGTACGTGCAGGGCGGCTTTCTCGAAGTGCAGCCCGACCACATCAACGTCCTCTCCGACACGGCGATTCGCGCCGCCGATCTCGACGAGGCGAAGGTGCTCGAGGCGAAGCGCCTGGCCGAGGAGGCGCTGCGCGCGCGCAGCGAGAAGCAGGAAATCGCCAGCGTCGAGGCCGAGCTGTCGGCGTTGTCGGCCCAGCTGCAGGCGATCCAGAAGCTGCGCAAGACGCGCTGACTTCCTGCGCCCTCTCCCACCTCTCCCGCTCCAGCGGGAGAGGTCGCTCCGCAGGGGCGGGTGAGGGACGATGTTCCCGGCCCTGACTCGAACCCTCTCCCGCTGTCCCGGAAACGAAGAATGACCTCCATTTTTCTGCTAATTCAATGAATTATGCAGATTGTTACCAAAATGGGAACATGATAACCTTGCTGCAGTGAGAATCATCGCGCGAAGAACGCTGCGGGTGTTCTGGGAAGCCAACAGGGATGCCGAGCAGCCGCTGAAGGCCTGGTTCCGGGAGGCGCAGGCGGCGCAGTGGGGCTCGCCCCATGACGTGAAAGCCCAGTACCGCAGTGCGAGCATCGTCGGTGGCAACCGCATTGTCTTCAACGTCGCCGGCAACAAGTACCGACTGGTCGTGAAGTTCGATTTCGCCCACCGCATCGCGTACATACGATTCGTCGGTACGCATGCCGACTACGATCTCATTGACATAGAGGCTACCTGATGAAAATCACGCCGATCAGGAACGAGTCTGACTACACACAGGCCCTCGCACGAATCGAGCAACTGATGGATGCCGCGCCGGACTCTCCGGAGGGCGAAGAACTCGACGTGCTGGCAACCCTTGTCGACGCATATGAGTCGAAGAGTTTCACTATCGACGCGCCGGACCCCATCGAAGCCATACGGTTCCGCATGGAGCAGATGGGATTGACGCGCCGCGATCTGGAACCCCTGCTCGGCGGAAGAAGCCGGGTGTCCGAGGTCATGAGTGGCAAACGCAGTCTGTCGATCCAGCAGATCCGCAACCTGCACGACCGTCTGCAGATTCCGTACGACAACTTGATGGGCGACGTCGCCTGACCTGCAGCGGTGCCCGCTGTCTGCTCGCGGCCCCGCATGCGTGCCGCATGAAGACTTGCCCGACAAGCACCTGCGCCTCCGGTCCTGCGCGCTAGAATGAGCAACCATCCCTCGCCGGATCCGCGAATGCCACTTTCCGTCGTCATCCTGGCTGCCGGCCAGGGCAAGCGCATGAAGTCGGACCTGCCCAAGGTCCTGCAGCCCGTCGCGGGCCGCCCGCTGCTCAAGCACGTCATCGACACCGCGCGCGAGCTCTCGGCCAGCGACATCCACGTG
>JAPLOT010000129.1 GCA_026400595.1 Alphaproteobacteria bacterium
AGATGGAAGGGGAAGGCCGTCCGCGTAACGTGGTCATCGAGTTCCCCAGTCTGCAGGCGGCGCTCGATTGCTACAACTCGCCGGAGTATCAGACCGCCAAGGCCAAGCGTGCCGGCGCGGGCATGGCAGAGATCGTACTGGTGGAAGGCGTCTGATCAGCCGGCCAGATCAAGGAGGCTCAACTTGCCGAGTGCCGGCAGCTTGATGGCCAGATCATCCGGATCGACGCCGATGCTGCTGCCAAGAAGATTGAGCTCCAGCCCTTCTCTCAGGGCCAGCGTCAAGCCGAGTACGCCCGCGATCGACACCACGATGCCAGTGCCACTGGCCGCCGGTGCCGCGCCGATTCCCATCCCGAGATAGTCCTTGCCAACCGCCGCCGGTGGCATCTCGATCCCGAAGCCCTCGGAATTGCGCACCACCCAGGCCACGAAGGTATTGGAATTGGGACCTGGCCAGACCGTGTAGCTGCCCCGGCGTTGATGCGGATAGGCGGCAATCGCGGCTTCGATCCGGGGTATGAGCGCCGCGGCCCTCGCGCCGCTGACTTCGCCCGCAATGTAGGGCCGGTTGCCATACCAGTGGGCATCCGCCGCATAGGCATTGCGGCGAACCGGATTTCCCCAGCCAACGACATCATAACGGGTCCAGTCCGACGCCCCTTCCGGCTTGAGCACGATCGCGGTGTGTTCGGCGAAGATCGACTTCCACCTGCCGGTACGCGCGGCGATGACCATCACACGGGCTTCCGGAACCTCGCTGGCCTGCGGCAGCAGGCCCGAAGATTCCCACCGCGCGTTGCGCCAGCTCTCCGGCCAGCCCCGGGCGTAGGAGATCGCTGCCCCGAGCAGAACCGGGATGACCACGGCGACAAGCACAAAGCGGAGAAACCATCGAAGCGGGAGGCGCAGCATGCAAGTGATCCTTGCCCCCGAACCCGGCAGGATCAAGGCGCTTTCCATCACCCTGCACCATTGCTATGACCCCCGCTGACGAAAGGACGTGGGAATGAAGCTTGCCATTGCCGGCGCAGCCGGACGCATGGGACGGGTTCTGACCCGGATCGTGCAGGACACGCCGGGTGCGGAGATCGCCGGCGGTCTGGAGTCCGAGGGATCGCCGAACCTCGGCGCGGACATGGGTGTGCTGGCCGGCATCGGCCCCATCGGCGTCGCGGTGACCAGCGATCCCCTGACTCTGCTGACCAGGGTCGACGGCATCATCGACTTCACCGTCCCCGCGGCCACCCTTGCCCTGGTCGAGCTCAGCGCCCAGGCGCGCATCGTCCATGTCATCGGCACCACCGGGATCGACGCCACAGGCGAGGCCAGGATCAAGGCGGCCGCGCGCCATGCGCGGATCGTCAAGTCAGGGAACATGAGCCTTGGCGTCAATCTGCTCGCCGCCATGGTGAAGCGCGTCGCCGCGGCCCTGGGCGAAGACTTCGACATCGAGATTGCCGAAATGCACCATCGCCACAAGATCGATGCGCCCTCGGGCACCGCACTGCTTCTCGGCAAGGCTGCTGCCGAAGGGCGGGGAATCACTCTGGATCAGCGCTCGGTGCGCAGCCGCGATGGCCACACGGGCGCGAGGCCCGTGGGCGACATCGGCTTTGCCACGTTGCGCGGCGGGTCGGTGGTGGGCGACCATACCGTGATGTTCGCAGGTCCCTCGGAGCGGATCGAGCTCAGCCACAGGGCGGAAAGCCGCGACATTTTCGCCCGCGGCGCCGTCCGGGCCGCCCTCTGGGCGATGGACAAGAAGCCTGGCCTCTATTCGATGAACGACGTCTTGGGATTGGAGTGACGATGGATCGGCTGCTTGTGCTCGTCCGCCATGGACAGAGCGAATGGAACCTCAAGAACCTGTTCACCGGGTGGAAGGACCCGGATCTCACCGAGCTGGGCATCGCCGAGGCGCATGAGGCCGGGCAAAAGCTCAAGGCCAGGGGACTGGGCTTCGACAAGGCCTATACGTCAGTGCTCATCCGGGCCCAGCACACGCTGCGCCTCATCCTCGATGAGCTCGGGCAGCCGGACCTTCCCACCATCCGCGACCAGGCGCTCAACGAGCGCGACTACGGCGAACTCACCGGCCTGAACAAGGACGACGCCCGCAAGCGGTGGGGCGAGGAGCAGGTCCATGTCTGGCGCCGCTCCTATGATGTGCCGCCCCCCGGCGGCGAAAGCCTCAAGGACACGCTTGCCCGCGCCCTTCCCTACTACATGAAGATGATTCAGCCGGATATCCTGACAGGCAAGCGTGTGCTGGTCGTGGCCCATGGCAATTCGCTGCGGTCGCTGATCATGGCCATCGAGGGCCTGTCGCCCGAGGAGATCCTCAAGCGCGAACTGGCGACCGGCGTACCGGTGGTCTATCGCCTCGGCGCCGACTCGCGGCCGATCTCTGTGGAGATCCTGGGCTAATCCTGCAATGGCAGCGGCCGACGATCTTCCCCGAGTCGAGATAAGCTCCCGCGCCGACTGGCGAAGGTGGCTGGAAGAACATCATGCGAAGTCTGGCAGCATCTGGCTGATTTCCTGGAAGAAACGGCATGGCGGCCGTCATGTGTCCTACGACGACATCGTTGAAGAAGCATTGTGCTTCGGCTGGGTGGATAGCACCGGCGGTCACGTCGACGACGAGCGCGGCAAGCTCTACTTCGCGCCGCGCAAGCCGCGCAGCGTCTGGGCTGCCTCCAACAAGGCGCGCGTCGAAATTCTCGAATGGATTGCGCAAGCAAAGCTTCCGGAAACGCGATCCAAACGAGTCTCGGAGACGGCCGCTCGGGCTGCAGAGAATGTCCGCGCCAATCAATGGCGGCAGTAGGCCTCACACGCCGAGGCTCTCCTTCACCTTCTGCTGGAAATAGTGAACCCCCTGTTCGTGGCGGGGCGACAGGGGCCCTGCGCTGTAGTTGCCTGCCGCATAGTTCCGGTGCGTCGCCACGCAGATCTCGTAATCCTCGCGCACCACGGCGAGATTGCGCGCGATTGTTTCGTTGCGCGCGTCCTCCAGGGCTGCCGACGTATCCGCGAAATAGAAGTGGTAGATCTGCTCGGTACGGTCCGTGCCGATCGGGTTGATGCGGGAGGTGTTCATACCGCCCTCGAACAACGAAAGCGTCCAGTTCGGCCACATCCACAGCCACTTGCCGCGATAGAACAGTCCCTCGCGCGGCGGGGCCGTCATGCGGATGAAACCCTTGTGAGCTGTGGTCTTGAACTGTTCGAAGTCGATCGCCGCAAAGAAGTTCGGATGCACGCCGGGAATGTGATAGCCCTCGACGAAATTGTCGGTATAGATCTTCCAATTGGCATCGAAGACGACCCGATCGCTCTTCACGGCGTGATAGGACTCGAT
>JAPLOT010000329.1 GCA_026400595.1 Alphaproteobacteria bacterium
GCGCATCTTCTGAACCCTGCCGGGACTGCCGGAACTGTCGTGAATCTCGGTCTCGATGATCCCGGGCCTGACGGCATTGACCCGGATGCCCTCGGCCGCCCCTGCGCGTCCCAGTCCGAGTGTCAGGACGTCGATGGCCCCCTTGCTGGCAGCATATTCCACGCCCAGCGCGGGAGCCCCCAGCACCGCCGCCGCCGACGACTGGTTGACGATCACGCCACCCTTCCCGCCATGGGCGGTCGACATGCGCTTCACTGCCTCGCGGGCGCAGAGAAAGGATCCCAGAATGTTGATGTCGAAGAGCCGCGTCATGCGCTCGAGGCTCATCTCGTCCAGCCGGGCCTGCGCATCCATGACACCGGCATTGTTGATGAGCACCGTGAGCGGCCCCAACCGGTCGGCGGCTGCAAAGAGCGCCAGCACATCGGCCTCCCGGGCAACGTCCCCGGCAACGGCGGCGGCCATTCCGCCGGCCTTCCTGATCTCGTCCACGACCGCCTCCGCCGCCGCAGGCTTCGACACGTAGTTCACCACAACCGTGTAGCCCGCCCGCCCCAGCTTCAATGCCGTCGCCCGGCCGATGCCGCGGCTTCCGCCGGTGACGATGGCAACGCCCTTGCCGGTCATGGCTCAGAGATCCAGCAGCGCACGCTGCGGGTCCTCGAGATTCTCCTTCACCCGCACCAGGAACGTGACCGCCTCCTTGCCATCTACGATACGGTGGTCGTAGGAAAGTGCCAGATACATCATCGGGCGGATCGCCACCTGGCCGTTCAGGGCAACGGGCCGTTCCTGTATCTTGTGCATGCCGAGAATGCCCGACTGCGGTGCATTGAGGATCGGCGTCGACATCAGCGAGCCATAGACACCGCCGTTCGAGATCGTGAAGGTTCCGCCCTGCATGTCGGCAATCTGCAGCTGACCGTCCCGCGCACGCTTGCCATACTCCGCGATGGTCTTCTCGATTCCGGCGAAGGACAGCATGTCGGCATCCCGCAGCACCGGCACGACCAGGCCCTTGTCGGTGCCCACCGCCACTCCGATGTTGTAGTAGTTCTTGTAGACGATGTCCTCGCCATCGATCTCGGCATTGACGGCGGGAATCTCCTTCAGGGCCTGCACGCAGGCCCTCACGAAGAAGCTCATGAAGCCCAGCTTCACCCCATGCTTCTTCTCGAAGACCTCCTTGTACTGGTTGCGCAGCGCCATGGTGGACGTCATGTCAACCTCATTGAAGGTGGTCAGCATCGCGGCGACGTTCTGCGCATCCTTCAGGCGCCGGGCGATCGTCTGGCGCAGGCGCGACATGCGAACCCGCTCTTCACGTGCGGCCTCCGACGGGGCGGATGGTGCCCTCGCCGCAACTGCCGGTGCCGCGGGAATGATCAGGGGCTTGATCTCTGCAGCGGGCTTTTCCAGCGCAGCGATGACGTCACCCTTGGTAACCCGGCCATCCTTGCCGGTGCCGGTGATGGCAGCGGCGTCGATCTTGTTCTCCGTCACCATCTTGCGCACGGCCGGGGACAAGGCCTGCTCGGCCTTGGCCGCCGCCGCAGGCGCCGGATCGGGCCTTCGCGCCGGCGCTTCGGCCGGCTTTGCAGCAACGCCGCCAGCCGCACCTTCCTCGATCGACCCCAGAAGCGCGCCGACATTGACGGTGCTGCCGGCAGCTGCATCGATCGCCAGAAGCCTGCCCGACGCAGGCGCCGGCAATTCCACCGTGACCTTGTCGGTTTCCAGTTCCACCAGCGGCTCGTCGGCCTTCACCGCTTCACCGGCTTGCTTGAACCACTTGGCGATCGTCGCTTCGGTAACCGATTCGCCGAGAGCCGGAACGCGGATTTCCTTCGCCATCTTGTCTATCCCTTATGCCTTGCTGTCGCCGAAGGCATCGTCGAGGAATGCCTTGAGTTCCCTGAGATGCTTGCTCATGAGTCCCGTTGCGGTGGCCGCCGATGCGGCCCGGCCGACATAGCGGACGCGCGCGTTCCTGGCGCCATTGAATTCCAGCACGCGTTCGATGTTCGGCTGAACGAAGCTCCAGGCGCCCATGTTGTAGGGTTCTTCCTGACACCACACGAACTCAGCGTTCTCGAAGCGCGCCAGTTCCTGAATCAGAACCTTGTGCGGCCAGGGATAGAGCTGTTCCACGCGCAGCAGGTAGATGTCGTCAATTCCGCGCTTCTCACGCTCCTCATAAAGATCGTAATAGACCTTGCCGCTGCACATGATGACACGCCGGATCTTGTCATCCGGCTTGAGCTTGATCTTCTCACCCTCGAGAAGCTGGGCGTCATCCCACAGGATGCGGTGGAAGCTCGTGCCCTCGCCCAGCTCGTCGAGGCGCGAGGTGGCCCGCTTGTGGCGCAGCAGCGACTTCGGTGTCATGATGACAAGCGGCTTGCGGAAGTCGCGCTTCAGCTGGCGCCGCAGGATGTGAAAGTAATTGGCCGGCGTGGTGCAGTTGGCAACCTGCATATTGTCTTCCGCGCACATCTGGAGGAACCGCTCAAGCCGGGCAGAGGAATGCTCCGGCCCCTGCCCCTCGTAGCCATGCGGCAGCAGGCAGACCAGGGCCGACATGCGCAGCCTCTTGCGCTCGCCGCTGGAAATGAACTGGTCGAAGACCACCTGCGCGCCATTGGCGAAATCACCGAACTGCGCCTCCCAGACGGTCAGCGCATTGGGCTCTGCCAGCGAATAGCCATACTCGAAGCCAAGAACGGCCTCTTCCGACAGCATGGAGTTGATCGCCTCGAGCCTCACCTCCTGCCCTTTGAGCAGGTGATTGAGCGGCGTGTAGCGCTTCTCGGTTTCCTGATCGATCAGGACGGCGTGGCGTTGCGAGAAGGTGCCGCGCTGCACGTCCTGTCCGGACAGGCGCACTGGAAAGCCTTCCATCAGCAGCGTACCGAAAGCCAGTTGCTCGGCCATCGACCAGTCGAGCCCGCTGCCCTCCTCGATCATCTTGCGGCGCGCGTCCAGAACGCGCTGCATGGTACGGTGAACCTTGAAGGTCTTGGGCACCTTGGTGAGCTTGAGCCCCATCTCCTTGAGTTTCTCGACCGCAACGCCGGTCTGGCCGCGGCGTGGATCCTCATGATCGCGGGCCGCCTTCAGGCCCGCCCAGCGGCCGTCGAGCCAGTCGGCCTTGTTGGCCTTGTAACCTTCGGCAACGGTGAAGTCGTCATCCAGTGTCTTGCGGTACTCGGCCTTCATCTCGTCGAGTTCGGCCGCCGTGATCACGCCCTCGTCGACCAGCCTCTTGCCATAGAGCGCCACCACCGTCTGGTGGCCGCCGATGCGCTTGTACATCAGCGGCTGCGTGAAGGCCGGCTCATCCGTCTCGTTGTGTCCGAAACGGCGGTAGCAGAACATGTCGATCACTACCGGCTTCTTGAACTTCTGCCGGAACTCGATGGCGATCTTGGCGGCATAGACCACGGCTTCCGGGTCATCACCATTGCAATGGAAGATCGGCGCCTCGATCATCTTGGCGACATCGGAAGGATAAGGCGAGGATCGCGACCAGTGTGGCGCCGTGGTGAAGCCGATCTGGTTGTTGACGATGAAGTGGATCGATCCGCCCGACCGGTGGCCACGCAGGCCCGAGAGCCCGAAGCACTCGGCCACGACGCCCTGGCCGGCGAAGGCGGCATCGCCGTGGATCAGCAGCGGCAACACGCTGGTGCGTTCCTTGTCCTTGCGCTGGTCCTGCTTGGCCCGCGCCTTGCCCAGCACCACCGGATCGACAATCTCGAGATGCGACGGGTTGGCGGTCAGCGAGAGATGGACCGTATTGCCGTCGAAGGCCCGGTCCGACGAAGAACCGAGGTGATATTTGACGTCGCCTGAGCCTTCGACCTCGTCCGGGGTCGAGGATCCGCCCTTGAATTCATGGAAGATGGCCGAGAAAGGCTTGGACATCACGTTGGCCAGAACGTTGAGGCGGCCGCGATGGGCCATGCCCAGCACGATCTCCTGCAGCCCAAGCTGGCCGCCGCGCTTGATGATCTGTTCCAGCGCCGGAATCATGGACTCCGCGCCGTCGAGGCCGAAACGCTTGGTGCCGGTGTATTTCACGTTGAGAAAGTTCTCGAAACCCTCGGCCGAGATCAGCTTGGCGAGGATCGCCTTCTTGCCGTTGGGCGTGAAGGTGATCGGCTTGTCGGCACCCTCGATGCGCTCCTGGATCCATCCCTTCTGCTCGGGATCGGAGATATGCATGAATTCGACGCCGAGCGTGCCGCAATAGGTGCGCCGCAGGATATCGACGATCTGCCGCAGCGTGGCATGTTCGAGGCCAAGCACCTTGTCGAGGAAGATCGGCCGGTCCATGTCGGCCTCGGTAAAGCCGTAGGAGGCCGGATCAAGTTCCGGGTGGGCGATGGGAGCCTTGAGTCGCAAGGGATCGAGGTCGGCGGCAAGATGGCCGCGGATCCGGTAGGCGCGGATCATCATCAGCGCACGGACCGAGTCCATGGTGGCCTTGCGCACGTCTTCGGGCGACAGGCCGGGCGCCTTCTCGGCGGGCTTCGCGCCAGGCTTGGCGGCAGGCGGCGGCGCCGCCGGCCAATTGCCATCGAGGGCGGAGACGAGTTCGCCCGACTCGGGACGCGGCCAATCCTGGCGCTGCCAGGACGGGCCCTTCACCTGCTCGCGGGCCTGCTCGGCATTGTCCTCGAGTCCGGCGAAGAACTGGCGCCAGTGCTGGTCCACCGCCGAGGGATTCTCGAGATACCTGGCATAGAGCTGCTCGATGAACTGAGCGTTGCCGCCATAGAGGAACGAAGTCTGCTCGAAGGCCGTCGTCAGGTCCGTCTTGTTCATCGCCGTCTCCCGTCTGGCTGTACCGCCGCTCAGCCCTTCAGTTTCTTGACCAGGGTCTTGCCGAGCAATGCAGGCGAATCTGCGACGGCAATTCCGGCGCGTTTCATCGCCTCGATCTTGGACTCGGCGCCACCCTTGCCGCCGGAGATGATGGCACCGGCATGGCCCATGCGCCGTCCCGGCGGTGCCGTGCGGCCAGCGATGAAACCGGCCATTGGCTTCTTCACCTTGTTGCGGGCAATGAAGTCCGCCGCATCTTCCTCAGCCGAGCCACCGATTTCGCCGATCATGATGATCGATTCGGTCGCAGGATCGGCAAGGAACATCTCCAGCATGTCGATGAATTCCGTACCCTTCACCGGGTCGCCGCCAATGCCCACGGCCGTGGTCTGGCCGAGTCCTTCCTGCGTCGTCTGGAACACCGCCTCATAGGTGAGCGTGCCGGAACGCGAGACGATGCCCACCGAACCCTTCTTGAAGATGTTGCCCGGCATGATGCCGATCTTGCATTCGTTCGGCGTGAGCACGCCCGGGCAGTTCGGCCCGATGAGGCGCGACTTTGAGCCAGACAGCGCCCGCTTCACTTTGACCATGTCCATCACGGGAATGCCTTCGGTGATGGTGATGATCAGCGGAATCTCGGCGTCGATGGCCTCCAGAATGGCGTCGGCCGCGAAGGGCGGGGGCACATAAATGACCGAGGCGTCAGCACCCGTCGTCTGCTTGGCATCCCAGACGGTATCGAAGACCGGGAGACCGACATGCGTCGTGCCACCCTTTCCGGGCGTCACGCCGCCCACCATCCTGGTGCCGTAGGCAATGGCCTGCTCGGTGTGAAAGGTTCCGTTGTTGCCGGTGATGCCCTGGCAGATGACCCTGGTGTTCTTGGTGACGAGAATGGACATCAGGCCGCTTCCTTCACAGCTTTCACGATCTTGCGGGCGGCATCATCGAGGTCGTCGGCCGGGATGACGTTGAGCCCGGAGTCGCGGATGATCTTCTTGCCGAGATCGACATTGGTTCCTTCGAGGCGCACCACCAGCGGAACCTTGAGGCCAACATCCTTCACCGCGGCGATCACACCCTCGGCGATGACGTCGCACTTCATGATGCCACCAAAGATGTTGACCAGGATGCCCTTCACCCTCGGATCGGCGGTGATGATCTTGAAGGCTGCCGCCACCTTCTCCTTCGAGGCGCCGCCGCCGAC
>JAPLOT010000082.1 GCA_026400595.1 Alphaproteobacteria bacterium
GCCCTCGGCGCGGTCGACGCACTGATCCATTATCACATCGACTTTGCCAAGGAGCGTCTCGTCAGGTCACAGGGCTGGTCCTTCAACAATGCCCAGTTCTGGTGGGCCATCGTCGGCGACCAGTTTCTCCACAACGTGACCTATATCGCCATGGCTGCCTATGTCTTTGGCTGATCCGCCCCGGCCGGCGGCGCAAGAAACCACGCCGGCGGCATTCTGAGTCTGGGGAGGGGCCGCTCCAGCGGCTGGTCCAGCCGCACCGACTGGATTCCGGCGGCCGACAGCCACACGGCCTCGCCGACCGCCGTCTCGATGGCCACATGAGCCGGTGGTGCGCCGAACTGATGACCGGCGTTGAACACCCAGGTCCTGCCGATCCGGTCGACCCAGGACCCTTCACGCACAAAGGGCGACTGGTGCACGTGCCCGGAGAAGACCATGTCGGGCTGATAGGCGGTGATCCACTCCAAGAGGGCGCTGTCGCCGAAGGAGCGGGAACCGCTCCAGCTCACCGGCGAGTTCTGCGGCGGCGCGTGATAGACCCAGAACCAGCGGTCGCGCCGATGTGCGTGATCTGCAGCAAGTTGCTGTCCAATGGCGTCGCGCGCCTTCGGCCCGTCCCACCAGGGGCAAACGGTGAAAAGCGCATCCTCGAGAATGAAGGAGCCGCCGTCGGTGATGATGTCGCGCGCTCCGAGGTCGGCAATCCACCGCGCCACCTTCTCGCCGTCGTCATTGCGCGAATCGAGGTCATGATTGCCGGAACAGATCACGACGCGCGTCTTGGCCTTGATCAGCTCGAGATACTTCTCGACGATCAGCGACTGCGTGCGGCAGTCGACAAGCGAGCTGACGTCAAGATGATCGCCGGCGATGATCACGAGGTCGTAGTCGCCGGCGACGCCGACAAGCCAGTCGTACTGCGGCAGCGCATAGTGGATGTCGGCAACCAGCATGCACTTCATGATGTTTGTGGACTCTCATCGAGGCCGGTGCACGCCTTATGCCAGTGGACCAGGTGCACTGCCGCTTAGAAGTTACCGCCCATGGTCGGAGACATGCCCATGCCCATGCCCATGTTAGAGGGTGGTGACGGCGGAGACGGCGGAGACGGCGGCGAGGGAGGCGGCGGCGGCGACGGTGTTGGGGCCGTTTCGCCGCTGGGTTCGGTCCTTTGCTCCGTGTTCGGCTGCTGGCGCGGCGGTGCCGCGGCAATGGTATTCAGGCAGCTGCCGCCGCGGACGCGGAAGCGCGACGAGACCCGATTGGCATTTGCGAGGTAAGGAAAGATCTCGGCGGCGTCCTGGCGGTTGCCGAAAGCCTCTGCCAGTGGTTGAGTCTCGGTCACCGACCTGCCGTCGTTGACCAGGAAGTCGCAGGACTGGCGCAGTTGCTGGCACTGCCCGCCGGAGCAGAACTCGGCATTGCCATTGAGCAGGATGACATAGGTCTTGCCGCCGCGGATCGTGACATCGATGGCGGTTCCGCGAATGGCCATGCTCGCCGTCGGGGTTTCGATCTGGTAGGCCTCGGACGCACTCTTGCCGCTGATCCACCGGAAGGACCCGGTCGCGGCCTTGATGCCGAGCTTCTTGAATCGCGAGCCACCCTGCACCACCGACTCGTCAACCGTGATGCGCGCCGATGCGCTGATGGCCAGCTTGGTGCCGTCCTTGAATTCGAACTCGCCTGCGCCACCGCTGTTGGTGCTCAGGCGGTCCATGAAATAGATCGGAGAGTTCTTGCCAAGGGCGCGGTTCCCTGCATCGCCATCCGCCTCAAGCGCCGGCCGCACATTGATGGTCTTTCCGACAGGCTCGGCAGCACCGGCAGCTGTTGCGACAACAAGGCTTTCGAGCGCCAAAAGCGCGATAAGGAACCTCATCACCTGATCTCCAGAATTGCCGCCGCAAGCATCTAATTTGACAAGGGTACTTTTTCCCCTGTTGGTTGTCTAGCCTAACTAATGTGCAATCTGGTCGCCTTCGTTCCAACGGTTTCGTGCTCTCTCTTGCTCTGTTCCGGGACTCTGCCCAATCAGGAGAGATAAGATTTTTATTGCTATGATAGCTTTTTTATCCTATAACGCGCCCTGACGAAAGGAGGGGCTAATGGGACTGGGTGTTTGGTGTTTCTGGTGGCTTGTCGTTCTGGTTCGCAAGCTGGGTTTCGGCCCTGCATTGCCGGCCCCGCACGCGCGCGAAAGACTGCCGATGTCCGTCGTTGGTGCCCACTGTGTTGTCCTGGCAGGCGATCTGCACTACAGTCGCCCGGAGGTTGAAATCGGTCATGCGCCTGGAGGGATGCCCATCATGACGTCGCGCCGTGACATGATCAGGGGCCTCCTCGCCGGCATCTTGGCAGCGGCCGGCGCCGGGCCCGTGGCCCATGCTGCGGGCGAAACGCCCAAGGCGGCGGACTTCATTGCCTTCTCGGAACGGCTCCTGGAGGTGAAGGGTCTCGACCCCGGCATGGGCGCCGACATCCTGGGGGCTTTCGTCGATGTCGGCCAGGGCGAGGCGCTGGCTTCGCTGATGACGGAAACAGGCCCGATCGATGCCGGAAACACCATGGCCAATGCGGTGGTTGCAGCCTGGTACTCGGGCCTGTCGACCCGCACCGCGGGCGAAATCGTGACCGACTTCAACGGCGCTCTCATGTGGGACGCGCTCAGCTTCACCAAGCCCTGGGGATCCTGCGGCGGCGCCACAGGCTACTGGGGCGACCCACCCAGCGGCTGAACCGGAACGAGGACCGAGATGGCAGACGCAATCAGCGCCGATGTGGTGATCATCGGCTCGGGCATATCGGGCGCGATGCTGGCGGCCGGCCTGGCCAGGGCCGGCGTGAAGGTCGCCATTCTCGAAGCGGGCGACCAGGTCGACCGTGCGACGGCCGTGAACACCTACTGGAATGCCGCCATCAAGGTCCCCGAGTGCGCCTACCCGCCGACAGCGCAGGCCATGCATCCGGTTACCAACGACCTCACCTCCTGGTATCTCCAGGACGGCCCCGACAATTTCGCCAGCACCTACATCAAAGTGGTGGGCGGCACGACCTGGCACTGGCTCGGCACCTGCCTGCGGCTGGTTCCCAATGACTTTCAGCTCAAGGCGCTCTACGGCCAGGGCATCGACTGGCCGATCTCCTATGCCGATCTCGAGTCCTTCTATGGCGCGGCGGAAGCGGCCATCGGGGTGTCGGGCGACTCCGCAAGCGATCTTGGCGCGCCGCGCACCATGCCTTATCCCATGCCGGAGATTCCCCAGACCTATCTCGACAAGGCCTATGTGAAGGCTCTGGCGGGCACGGAGTATGATGTCCGCTCGACGCCGCAGGGGCGCAATTCGACCGATCGCGAGACTCGTCCGGCCTGCTGCGGCAATGCGAGCTGCATTCCGGTCTGCCCGGTTCAGGCGAAGTATGATGCCACAGTCCATCTTGATCAGGCGACCGCCGCAGGCGCCGTGCTGCATGCCAAGTCGACCGCCGTCTTTGTCGAGACCGGCGCCGACCGCAAGGTGACCGCTGTCCGCTTCAAGCGCTGGGACGGCAGCGAAGGCCGGGCCACCGCCAAGGTCTTCGTGCTGGCCGCCCATGCCATCGAAAGCCCGCGCCTGCTGCTCAATTCGAAGAGCGAGCAGACGCCCAGCGGCGTCGCCAATTCCTCCGACCAGGTCGGCCGCAACCTGATGGATCATCCCACCCAGCTGTCCTGGGCCCTGGCGAAGGATCCGGTCTATCCCTATCGCGGCCCGCTCTCGACATCGGGCATCGAGAACCTCCGCGACGGCCCCTTCCGCAGGCAGCGCGGCGCCTTCCGCATCGAGATCGGCAATGACGGCTGGTCCTGGCCCACCGGCGCGCCGATTTCAACCGCCCAGGACTTCGCCAACCAGGGTCTGCGCGGCAAGGCGCTGGACAAGGCCATCCACGATCAGGCGTCACGCCATATCCGCCTCGCCGCGCTGGTGGAACAGCCGCCGGACCCCGCCAATCGCATCACGCTCGATGCCGTGCAGAAGGACATCTACGGCGTGCCGCTGCCGCGCATCGCCTACAGGATCGACCAGTATACGCAGGATGGCATGGCGGAAGCCCGCAAGGCGCACGCCGACATCTTCACGCGCCTCGGAGCCAGCGAGATCCAGCACAGCTACCAGGCGCAGGGCGCGGGCCACATCATCGGCACGCTGCGCATGGGCAGCGATTCCCGGACCTCGGTGGTCGACAGGGATCTGCGGAGCCACGACCATCCCAATCTCTTCGTACTGGGGTCATCGGTCTTTCCGACCTCGGCCACCGCCAACCCGACCCTGACCATAGCGGCCCTCGCCCTGCGGGCCGTGCCGGCGGTGAAAGCCAGCCTGCAGGGCTAGAACGGAATGAGGTTAGACGGAATCACAGTTTCCCCCTCCCCCTTGTGGGGAGGGTCGGGGTGGGGGTCTGGAAACCTATCGGAACACAAATGAACTCTAGAGTCTGAGTTCGGAGCGACCCCCACCCTTTGTCCCTCCCCACAAGGGGGAGGGAGATTAACGGTGACTCCAACTGGACTCATTCAACCCTAGACCATCCGCATCGACATGCCGCCGTCGATCGCCAGCGTTTCTCCGGTGATGAAGGTATTGGTCAGCAGCTCGATGGCGGCTGATGCCACCTGCTCGGGCGTTCCGAAGCGGCGCAGCGGAATGCGGTTGTCGAGATTGTTGCGCTCGGCCTCCGGCGTCATTGCGGCATGGAAGCGCGTGCGGATGATCCCCGGTTCGATGACATTGACCCGGATGCCTTCATGCGCATGGTCGCGCGCCAGGGCCCGGGCCATCTGCGGCAGCGCGCCCTTCACCGTCTGATAGGCCACCGTTGCGGGACAGCCGCGCTTTCCAGCAACCGATCCGATCATCAGCATGGCGCCGCCACGCACCGCCAGCGCCGGATGCGCCGCGCGGAAGAGATGGAACACGGCATGCACATGAACCCGGAAGGCGTCCATCCACTGGTCGAAGGAGATCTCCGTGACGCGGCCCGGATTCGGGCCGCCGGCGGCGGGCACGACGAAATCCACGCGGCCGAAGGCCGAAACCGCGAGGTCAACCAGCTCGGCAGATGTGCTTGCCTCGCTGGCATCGCCGGCATGAAACCTGACATCGGTCAGCTGTCCGAGGTCCTGCAGCAGCGCACGCACTTCGTCATCCTCCTTGCGGCCGTTGAGCACAAGCCGCACCTTGCGCCGTGCCAGGGCCGTGGCGATGGCGCCCCCGATGCCGCGGGTTCCGCCGGTGATGATTGCAACGTCCATGGTCGAGGGCTCCTTCGTTTATGTAAGTAGGTGTTGCTTAGTCTTCGGATGGCGGGTCATCGCCCTGGCAGCGCCCAATCTTTGTGCGCCGCCTAATCCCACGCCGCCAGAAATGTGACACTGCACGATCATTATGCAAATGCAAAGTCGACAGGGCTTTGGCAAGACTCTGAAGTCTGTGCGATTCTCCGTTCCTGAGCAATGCACTAGCAGATTCTTTTTGCGCTGCAGCGCAGATGGCACGTCACTTGCGAAGACCTTTCACGGTTCGAATGACAACAAACCATGGAGGGACCAGGCATGTCATTGACACGGAGAGGTTTTGCAAAGGCGGCGGCGGGCGTGGCCATTGCGGCGGGATTCGGGGGCGTAAGCGGGGCATGGGCGCAGAGCGCCGACACGATCAAGGTCGGGGTGCTGCATTCGCTGTCCGGCACCATGGC
The DNA here is from genome assembly GCA_026400595.1 of Alphaproteobacteria bacterium. Classification (GTDB taxonomy): domain Bacteria; phylum Pseudomonadota; class Alphaproteobacteria; order Rhizobiales; family Aestuariivirgaceae; genus Aestuariivirga. The sequence goes on from JAPLOT010000082.1 coordinate 5,743, forward strand.
GATTTCCGAGACGACGCTCAAGGACGTCATGCTGATGCTCATCGAAGAGCAGAACAAGAAGGGCGGCCTGCTTGGAAAAAAGCTCGAGGCCGTGGTCGTCGATCCGGCCTCCGACTGGCCGCTCTTCGCAGAAAAGGCGCGCGAGCTCATCGCGGTGAACAAGGTGGCCGCCGTCTTCGGCTGCTGGACCTCGGTGTCGCGCAAAACAGCATCCTCTTCTATCCCGTGCAATATGAGGGCGAGGAGAGCGAGCGCAACGTCTTCTACACGGGCGCGGCACCGAACCAGCAGGCCGTTCCCGCCGTCGATTACCTGATGGCCAACGAGAAGGTCGAACGCTGGGTGCTGGCCGGCACCGACTATGTCTATCCGCGTACCACCAACAAGATCCTCGAGGCCTATCTCAAGGCCAAGGGCGTCGCCGCCGAAGACATCATGATCAACTATACGCCTTTCGGCCACTCCGACTGGCAGACCATCGTCTCCGACATCAAGAAATTCGGCAGCGCCGGCAAGAAGACGGCCGTGGTCTCCACCATCAATGGCGACGCCAACGTGCCCTTCTACAAGGAGCTGGCCAACCAGGGCATTGCCGCCGAGGATATTCCGGTCGTCGCCTTCTCGGTGGGCGAGGAGGAACTCGCCGGCCTCGACACCGGCCCGCTCGTCGGCCACCTCGCGGCCTGGAACTACTTCCAGTCCGTCGACACGCCGGAGAACGCCGCGTTCATCAAGACCTGGCGCGCCTTCCCCAAGAACGACAAGCGCGTCACCCACGATCCGATGGAAGCGCATGTCATCGGCTTCAACATGTGGGTCAAGGCCGTCGAGAAGGCCGGCACGACCGATCCCGACGCGGTGATCGATGCCATCATCGGCGTGTCGGTTCCCAACCTTTCCGGCGGCTTCTCGGCGATGATGCCGAACCATCACATCACCAAGCCGGTGCTGATCGGCGAAGTGCAGGAGAACGGCCAGTTCGACATCGTGTGGAGCACGCCGGGCCTCGTCGTCGGCGACGAATGGTCGGACTATCTGCCGGAGTCGAAGGACCTGATCGCCGACTGGCGGGCCCCCATGTCCTGCGGCAACTTCAACGTCGCCACCGGAAAATGCGGCGGCGCCTGATCGCCTGAATGCAAACCGCTCCGGCCGCCCTCGACAGCGGCCGGAGCGACGTCCTTTCCGGAGACGCGACATGCGCCGCCTCATCGCGACCCTCGTTCTCATCGTCCTGATGATCGTTCCGGCCCGCGCCGATCTGCAGAGCGCGGTGGATGCGCTGGGCTCTGCCAAGATGGACGCGCTCGAGGCGGTCATCAAGACGCTGGCGGGAGAGCCCGGTCCAGTTCCGGCGACGGTGCTCGGCGCGCTCGCGGACGGAAAACTCTACGTCCGCAAGTCCGACCAGAAGGTCGTCATCGTGGCGGAAGAGGCCGGAGGATTCGCCTTGACCGACCCGGTCACGGGCGCGAGTGCCGGAACCGTGGCTGCGGGAGAGGTCAGCAAGATCCGTATCAACAACGCCCTGCGCCGCGCCATCAAGGCGGCGGCCGGCGGCAGCGCGCTGGCCAGTCCCGATCCGGCGAAGCGCCTTGAGGCCGCACAGGCCGTGCTCAAGTCGCGCGATGCAAGCGCCCTGCCGGCCATCGATGCGGCACTGGCGCAGGAGACCGATGCGAAGGTGAAGGCCGCGCTGCAGTTGGCGCAAGCCGCAGCGCTGCTGGGTTCCGATCGTCCGGACACGGAGAAGATCGCGGCGATCAGCACGCTGGCCGCCACCGGCAGCCGCGATGTGCTGCCGGTTCTCGCCGGCGCGGCAGAAGGCCAGGGCGATGTGGCGCTGGCCGCCCGGACCGCGATCTCCGGCATCGAGACGAGCCTCGCCTTCTGGAACATGGGCCAGAACATCTGGTTCGGCATCTCGCTGGGCTCGGTTCTGCTGCTGGCGGCCGTCGGCCTCGCCATCACCTTCGGCGTCATGGGTGTCATCAACATGGCGCATGGCGAGTTGGTGATGCTGGGGGGCTATTCCACCTTCGTGGTGCAGGAGGTGATCCGCAATCATGCGCCGGGACTCTTCGACGCCTCGCTCTTCATCGCGCTGCCCATCGCCTTCCTCGTCGCTGCCATGGCCGGTCTCGTCATCGAGCGCCTGGTGATCCGCCCGCTCTATGGCCGCCCGCTGGAAACCCTGCTGGCCACCTGGGGCGTGTCGCTGATCCTGCAGCAGACCATCCGCATGATCTTCGGCCCGACCAACCGCGAGGTGGGCAATCCCTCCTGGGCCTCGGGCGCTTTCGAACTGGGCCAGCTCTCGATCACCTACAACCGCCTCTGGCTGGTGATCTTCTCGCTCATCGTCTTCTTCGCCCTCTATGCCGTGCTCAACAAGACCTGGTTCGGCCTGCAGATGCGCGCCGTCACCCAGAACCGTCGCATGGCCTCGGCCATCGGCATCAAGACGCCCTGGATCGGGGCGCTGACCTTCGCGGTGGGATCGGGCATCGCGGGGATTGCCGGCGTCGGCCTTTCGCAGATCGACAATGTCTCGCCCGACCTCGGGCAAAGCTACTCGATCGACAGCTTCATGGTGGTGGTCTTCGGCGGCGTCGGGAACATCTGGGGCACGCTGGTGGCCGCCATGACGCTGGGCATCATCAACAAGCTGCTCGAACCCTTCGCCGGCGCGGTGCTGGGCAAGATCCTGGTGCTGGTCTTCATCATCCTCTTCATCCAGAAGCGGCCACGCGGACTCTTCGCGCTCAAGGGAAGGTTCGTCGAGGCATGAGGCGGGCGACATTCATCGCGGCCTGCATCATCGCGGCCATGGCGATCCTGGTGCCGGTGCTCAATCTCTGGGTCCCGGCAGACTCGGCCCTGCACATTCCCGACCATCTCGTGCCGCTGCTCGGCAAGTATCTCTGCTTTGCGATCCTGGCGCTGGCCCTCGATCTCGCCTGGGGCTACTGCGGCATCCTCTCGCTCGGCCACGGCGCCTTCTTCGCGCTCGGCGGCTATGCCATGGGCATGTACCTGATGCGCCAGATCGGCAGCCGCGGCGTCTATGCCAATCCGATCCTTCCGGACTTCATGGTCTTCCTGAACTGGAAGGACCTGCCCTGGTACTGGTACGGCTTCGACATGTTCTGGTTCGCCGCCATCATGGTGATGCTGGTGCCGGGGCTGCTCGCCTTCGTCTTTGGCTGGTTCGCCTTCCGCTCGCGCGTCACCGGCGTCTATCTCTCGATCATCACCCAGGCGCTGACCTATGCGCTGCTGCTCGCCTTCTTCCGCAATGACATGGGCTTCGGCGGCAACAATGGCCTCACCGACTTCAAGGACATTCTCGGCTTCAACATCCAGTCGCAGGGAACCCGTGCCGCGCTCTTCGCGGCAACGGCGCTGACGCTTGCCGCCTTCCTGCTCATGCTGCAATGGATCGTGGCCTCGCGGCTCGGCAAGGTCATGGTGGCGGTGCGCGATGCGGAATCCCGCACCCGCTTCATCGGCTACCGCGTGGAGCATGTGAAGCTCTTCGCCTTCACCCTGTCGGCCGTCATGGCGGGCGTGGCCGGTGCGCTCTACGTGCCGCAGGTGGGCATCATCAATCCGGGCGAGTTCTCACCCGCCAATTCGATCGAGATCGTGATCTGGTCGGCCGTGGGCGGGCGGGGCACACTGGTCGGGCCGATCATCGGCGCGCTCACCGTCAATGCCGGCAAGAGCTATTTCACCGCGGCCTTCCCGGATGCCTGGCTGCTGGTGCTGGGCGCGCTCTTCGTCTGCGTGACCCTGTTCCTGCCCAGGGGCATCGTCGGCACGCTCTCCGAATGGTGGGAGAAGCGGCCGCAGCGCACGGCGGCGCAAGCGCCGGTCGCCAGCATGGAGGCGGCACAGTGAGCAAGCGGGGCAGCATCCTCTATCTCGACGGCATCACGGTGAGCTTCGATGGCTTCAAGGCGCTCAACAGCCTGTCGCTGATCGTCGGCCAGGGCGAGATGCGCGCCATCATCGGACCCAATGGCGCAGGCAAGACAACCATGATGGATGTCATCACCGGCAAGACCCGGCCCGACGAGGGCGAGGCGCTGTTCGACGGCAATGTCGACCTGCTGACGCGCGACGAGGCAACCATCGCGAGGCTGGGCATCGGCCGCAAGTTCCAGCGGCCGTCTGTCTTCGAAAGCCACACGGTCTGGGACAACATCGAGCTGGCTTTGGAGGGCAACCGCGGCGTGGTGGACAGCCTCTTCCACCGCCTCTCGCCAGCCGAGATGGCGCGCATTGAGGAGGTGCTCGAGACCGTCGGCCTCACCGCCCAGGCCAGGCGGCTGGCGGCGCATCTCAGCCATGGCCAGAAGCAGTGGCTCGAGATCGGCATGCTGCTGGCGCAGGAACCGAAACTGCTGCTGGTCGACGAGCCGGTGGCCGGCATGACTGACGACGAGACGGCGGCGACGGCCCGGCTGCTGAAGCGCATCGCCAGGGAGAAGGCCGTGGTCGTGGTGGAGCATGACATGTCCTTCGTGCGCGAACTGGGCGTGCGCGTCACCGTGCTGCATGAGGGCGCGGTGCTGGCCGAAGGCTCGCTCGATGCGGTGAGCGCCGACCCACGCGTGATCGAAGTCTATCTGGGACGGTGAGCAGGCGCGCATGATCAATCTTTCCGTCACCGGACTCGATGTCTACTACGGCGCGGCCCAGGCACTGCGCGGCGTGTCGCTCGATGCCAGGCCGGGGTCCATCACCTGCGTGCTCGGGCGCAACGGCGTGGGCAAGTCCAGCCTGCTGCGCGCCATCATGGGGCTGCAGCCGGTGAAGGGCGGCGACATCGCCATCGACGGCAAATCCATCGGCAGCCTTGCGCCCTATGCGCGCGTGGCCTCGGGCCTCGGCTATGTGCCGCAGGGCCGCGAGATCTTCCCGTTGCTGACGGTGGAGGAGAATCTGCAGACCGGCCTCACCGTGCTGCCGCGTGCCGAGCGCCATGTTGATGCCGAGATCTTCCGATTGTTTCCGGTTCTGAAGACCATGCTGGCGCGGCGCGGCGGCGATCTCTCGGGCGGGCAGCAACAGCAGCTTGCCATCGCGCGCGCCCTGGTGACGCAACCCAGGCTGCTGGTTCTCGACGAACCCACCGAGGGTATCCAGCCTTCGATCATCAAGGACATCGTCCATGCCATCCGCTTCCTGCGCGACACGGCGGGCATGACCATCCTGCTGGTCGAGCAGTATCTCGACTTCTGCCGCGCGCTTGCAGACCACGTCTACATCATGGACCGCGGCGAGGTGGTGCACAGCGGCCCGGCGGCCGATCTCGACAGGCCGGAGGTACGCCGGCATCTCATGGTGTGATGACACAGATCGCGGTGGACAAAGCTTGCCATAACCCGCGCCGCTTGCTGGACAGAACCCCGTGGCGGGTGCCATAGTTTTGAGGAAGAGCTCTCGAGCGAGCTCGCAGGGAGGACGCAATGACACTTCGCAATCTTCACGTCACACGCCGCAACGTGCTGGCCCTCGGCGCCGCCGGCGCCATGCTGCCGCTGGTCGGTCTGCAGCCGGCGCGCGCCGCCGGCGCCATCAAGACGGCCGCCATCTATACCGTGCCGGTGGAACAGCAATGGGTGAGCCGCATCCACAAGGCGGCGACTGCCGCGCAGGCCCGCGGCGACATCGAATATGTCTTCTCCGAGAAGGTCTCCAACACCGACTACGAGCGCGTCATGCGCGAATACTGCGAGGCGGGAAATCAGCTCATCGTGGGCGAGGCCTTCGCCGTCGAGGACGCCGCGCGCAGCGTGGCCAAGGACTATCCCGACCGCGCCTTCCTCATCGGCTCCAGCTTCAAGCCCGATGCCGCGGCCAATCCCAACTTCGCGGTCTTCGACAATTACATCCAGGACGCCTCTTATCTCACCGGCATCATTGCCGGTGCCATGACCAAGTCGGGCAAGATCGGCATGGTGGGCGGCTATCCGATCCCCGAGGTGAACCGGCTGATGAACGCCTTCATGGCCGGCGTGAAGGAGACGCGGCCCGACGCCACCTTCCTCGTCGCCTTCATCGGTTCCTGGTTCGATCCGCCCAAGGCGAAGGAGACCGCGCTGGCCCAGATCGATGCCGGCGCCGACCTGCTCTATGCCGAGCGCTTCGGCGTCTCGGACGCGGCGAAGGAAAAGGGCGTTCTGGCGGTGGGAAATGTCATCGACACCCAGGCCGACTATCCCGAGACGGTGGTGGCCTCGGCGATCTGGCATTTCGAGCCGACGCTGGATGCGGCCATCGCCAACATCAAGGCCGGCACCTTCAAGGCCGACGACTACGGCGTCTATTCCTTCATGAAGAACGGCGGCTGCAGCCTGGCGCCGCTCGGCACCTTCGACGCCAAGGTCCCGGCCGAGATCAAGGCCAAGGTCGCCGAGAAGGAAGCGGCCATCAAGTCGGGCGGCTTTACCGTGACCATCGACGACAACGAGCCCAAGTCCTCCTGACGCGGCCCGCATGACCCGCACAGCGACCGGAGAGCGGGATACCGTTCTCCGGCTTGACGGCATCACCAAGATCTTCGGTGCGCTCGTTGCCAATGATGCGATCTCGCTCACGCTTCATCGCGGCGAGATCCTGGGGCTCCTGGGCGAGAACGGTGCTGGCAAGACCACGCTGATGAACATCCTCTTCGGCCACTACGTGGCCGATTCCGGGACCATCGCGGTAGAGGGTCGTCCGCTGCCGCCGGGCGATCCGGCCGCTTCACTTGCGGCCGGAATCGGCATGGTGCACCAGCATTTCACCCTGGCCGAGAACCTGACCGTGCTCGACAATATCGTGCTGGGCACCGAAAGCCTGTGGCGGCTGTCCTCGCGGCGCGATGCGGCGCGCAGCCGCATCCGCAAGCTGGGCGAGGACTACGGGCTGGCCGTCGATCCCGACGTGACCGTCGCTTCGCTTTCGGTGGGCGAGCGCCAGCGCGTGGAGATCCTCAAGGCACTCTACCGCGACGCCCGCATCCTGATCCTCGACGAACCGACCGCGGTGCTCACCCCGCAGGAATCCGCGGCCCTGTTCGAAACGCTCAAGCGCTTCGTCGCCAGCGGCCTGTCGATCATCTTCATTTCGCACAAGCTTGGCGAGGTCCTCGCCGCCTGCAACCGCGTCACGATCCTGCGCGGCGGCAAGCTGGTGGCGGATCATGACGTGGCGGGCGTCACCCGTGCCGAGCTTGCTGAACTCATGGTGGGCCGGCCCATACCGGAGGCAAAGTCGGAACCGCGCGCGCCGGGTGCGGCCGTTCTCCGATTGGGACGTCTTTCGGCGGCGCGCGGACTCCTGTCGCTGCGCGATGTTGACCTCGAGATCCGCCAGGGCGAAGTCGTCGGCATCGCCGGTGTTGCGGGCAATGGCCAGAGCCTGCTGGCCGACGTCATCTCCGGGATGCAGCAGCCCAGCCATGGCAGGCTGGAACTGAATGGCGCCACGCTGCACGCGGTCACCCCCCGCGCCATGGTGGCGAGCGGCGTGGCGCGCATTCCCGAAGACCGTCATGCCGAAGGCCTGATCGGCGACATGACCATCACCGAGAATGTCGTTTCGGAAACCTATCGCAGTCCAGCCCTGTCGCGCTTCGGCCTCATCGACTGGCGCAAGGCGAGGACGCGGGCCGAGGACATCATCAGCGCCTATGAGGTGAAGTGCCCGTCGCCCGACGTGCCGGTGCGCCTGCTGTCCGGCGGCAACATGCAGAAGCTGATCCTGGGCCGGGTCATGGCCGAAGGGCCGAAGCTCGTCCTGGCCAATCAGCCGACGCGCGGACTGGACGTGGGTGCTGTCAGTTACGTGCATGCCCGGTTGCTGGAGGCGCGATCCAAGGGAGCTGCGATCCTGCTGCTTTCGGAGGATCTCGATGAATTGCTCTCGCTGTCCGACCGGATCGCGGTGATCTATCGGGGCCGGCTCTCGCCGCTGCGCGAGCGCAGGGAAACCACCATCGCCGATCTGGGCCTCCTCATGGCCGGGCATGGTTTCGCCGGAGGCGAGGACAGCCATGCGGCTTGAGCCCCGCCAGTCCCGGCCCTTGCTCCTGGTCTTTCTGCTCCCCGCGCTGGCGCTGCTGACTGCAGGCGTCATCTGTGCCCTACTCGTGATGCTGTCGGGCGCTTCGCCCTTCCAGGTCTTCGGCCTGATGATCAAGGGCGCACTTGGCAGCCAGTTCGCCTTTCTCGAAACCCTGACCCGCGCCACGCCCCTGATCTTCACGGGTCTCGCCGTGGCGGTGGCCTTCCGGGCGAAACTGTGGAACATCGGCGCCGAGGCACAGCTCTACATCGGCGCGGTGATGACCGTGGTGCTGGGAACCGGTCTCCTGCCCCTGCCGTGGCCGGCACTGATTCCCGTGCTGATGTTTTCGGCGGCGCTGGGCGGCGCGCTGGTATTGGCCGTGCCGACATTCCTCAAGACGCGCTTCGGCGTGGACGAGGTCGTGACCACGCTGCTCTTGAACTTCATCGTGCTGCTCTTCGTCAGCATGCTCCTGGAAGGGCCGCTCAAGGATCCCATGGGCCTCGGCTGGCCGCAGTCGAAGAAGGTGGTCGCCGATGCGCAGCTGCCCAAGCTGGTCCAGGGCAAGCGCCTGCATGCGGGCTTCGTCATCGCCATCCTCGCCGCCATGCTGGTCTGGGTCTTCGACCGGCGCGCGGCACTGGGTTACGAGATGCGTGCCGTGGGCTACAATTCCAAGGCCGCGGCCTTTGCCGGAATCCCCGTGAATCCCGTACTGGCGAAGACCGCCTTGCTGTCAGGCGGTCTCGCAGGCCTGGCCGGCTGGTCGGAAGTGTCGGGCCTCAAGGGCAATCTCACGCTCGATCTGTCCCCGGGCTTCGGCTACACCGGCATCGTGGTGGCCATGCTGGCGTTGCTGCATCCGCTGGGTGTTGTGGTGGCGGCCATCTTCGTGGCCGCCGTCTTCGTCGGTGCAGATGCCATGAGCCGCAGCGCCGGCGTGCCAAGCTATATCGCCCATGTCATGGTGGCGCTGTCGCTGCTCTGCATGGTGACCGCCATCATGTTCACCCGTTACCGTGTGCGCTGGACCTGAAGATGGAAGCCATCGAGATCCTCTTCACCGCTTCGCTCTGGGCCGCCGCCATCCGGATTGCCTCACCCTTGATCTTCGGCACGCTGGGCGAGCTGATCTGCGAGCGCGCCGGCGTGCTCAATCTTGGCATCGAAGGCATCATGACGGCCGGCGCCTTTTCCGGCTGGCTGGCGGTTTACATGGGAGCAGACCTGTGGTTCGGCGTAGCCGTGGCAGCGATCGTCGGCGCAACGCTGGGACTTCTGCACGGTGTGCTGGTCGTGCCGCTCGGGCTGTCGCAGCATGTTACCGGAATCGGCGTGACGCTGCTGGCCACTTCGCTCTGCTATTACTTCTACCGTCTCGCCTTCCCGGAGGTGACCTCGCCGCCGAAGATCGATCCCTTTCAGCCCTGGCCCGTGCCGGTGCTGTCCGAGATCCCGGTTCTCGGTCCAGCGCTGTTCCAGCAGACGCCGCTCACATACCTGGCCTTCGTTATGGTGGTGCTGGTCGCGTGGTTCCTGGAACGCACGCCGCTGGGACTCGCGGTCCGCACCGTCGGCGAGAACCCGGCCGCTGCCGAGGCGCAGGGCATCAACGTGACCTGGGTGCGCATCGGCGCCGTCATGGCCGGCAGCGCGCTGATGGGCATAGGCGGCAGCTTCATCACATTGTCGGCGTTCAATTCCTTCTTCTTCGACATGATGAACGGGCGCGGCTGGATCTGCATCGCCCTGGTTGTCTTCGGCGCCTGGCGGCCGGGCAAGGCCCTGCTTGGCGCGGTCTTGTTCGGGGCTTTCGATGCCTATCAGTTGCGGCTGCAGCAGCTGGCCGGAGCGGTGGTGCCCTACCAGTTCTTCCTGATGCTGCCCTTCGTGCTCTCGATCCTTGCGCTGATCTTCATGTCGCGCCGGGTGGCCTATCCCCGCGCCCTCATGGTTCCCTATCGAAAAGGCGAGCGCTGACTTCATTTGCAAGCAGCCCGGCGGCTGTGGCAAAAGCGAATCACACCCCCATCGTGATGAGATCTTGGAGGATCGGATGAAACGGACCGCTTCGTGTCTTCTTGGCGCTGCCGCCTTTGCCGTCACGCTGGCCATGCCCCTGGCGGGCGCACAGGCCAATACGACCGTCAGGGCCGGTACCCTGCAATGCGACGTGTCCGGCGGCATCGGCCTCGTCTTCGTCGAAAAGCAGACAATGTCCTGCACCTTCACCGATCCGAATGGCAATCTGATCGGGAATTATACCGGTCAGATCAAGGAAGTGGGCGTGACGCTCGGCGCAACCGCCGAGGGCGTTCTCGTCTGGGCCGTGCTTGCCGCCCAGCACAGCATTCCGGCCGGCGCCCTGGCCGGAACCTATGCCGGGGTCACCGCCAATGCCTCCTTTGGGGTGGGCGCGGGTGCCAATGTGCTGGTGGGAGGCACCGGGCGGTCCTTCATTCTGCAACCTCTGTCGGTCGAGGGTCAGGTTGGCGTGAACATCGCGGGTGGCGTCACCACCGTGACGCTGGAAGCCGCACCCTGATCCGCGAACAGAGCCCCAACTGTGGACTCAGGCCTCCCCGCACCGACCGGGGCGGCCGCTTCGCGTCAGTCGAGGCCAGGCCTTGGCAATTGCCTTGCCGGACGGCTGAAACTAGGCTGCCGCGTGGCGGTCGATTCCGGATGTTGATTCTCGATCCCGGTGACGTTCCTGCCCGACCAGAGGTGAGAAGTGGCTGAACAGAAGTCTGTTCCTCCGACGGAGACAGAGACGGGTGCTGACAAGAAGGTCATGTCCGTCAGGCGGGCGATGGACGAAGCGCTGCGCCTCTACAACCAGGGCAAGATTCCGGCAGCCGCGAAGCTGACCTCGCAGATCGTCACGGCGCGGCCGCGGCTGGCCGAAGCGCACAATCTCATGGGCGTGATCATGCTTGCCCAAGGCAAGACCGCGGAGGCGATCAAGGCGATCGGCCGCGCCACCCGCCTCGATCCGCAGAATGCGCAATACTTCTCCAACCTGGGCGAGCTGGAGCGGCAGCGCGGCAAGCTGCTGGAGGCCGGCATCGCGCTCAGCGCCGCGATCGAGATCAATCCGCAACATCCGCAGGCCCTGAACAATCTGGGGATCCTGCACTACGACCGCCGCGAATTCGACGAGGCTGTCGCCTGCTACGAGAAGGCGCTGGCGACCAGCGCCAACTATGCCGAGGCCCACAACAACATGGGCAATGCGCTGCGCGCCCTGGGCCGGTTCGATGCGGCCATCGATCACTATCAGTCTGCGGTTCTGATCCGCGAGAACTATCCGGAGGCGTACAACAACATGGCCTCGGTGCTGCGCGACCAGGGCCATGTCGCCGAGGCCGAGCATGCCTATCGCAAGGCCATCAGCCTGCGGCGGGACTACATCGAGGCCTATGTCAACCTCGCGGCGATGCTGGATGGCGACGACCATGGAGACGAGGCGCTTCGTGTGCTTGGCGAAGCGCTCAAGATCAATGCGAAGCATACCCCGACGCTGATCCAGATCGCGCGGACGCAGCTGCGCAAGATGAACTACGAGCAGGCCGAACAGGCCGCACGGCTCGCCCTGCAGAGCGAGCCCAATTCGGCCGACGCCCATGCCGTTCTGGCGCAGATCCTGCACGAGACGGACCGGCTCCATGATGCCATCGACGCGTTCGAGGCCACGCTGCGGCTGAAGCCATCGCTGATCGAAGCCAATTCCATGTACGGCGTGTGCCTGAAGTCGGTGGGACGGCTCGAAGAGGCGCGCGCGCAGTTCATCAGGACGCTCGAGCTGGCGCCGGCGGCCCTGGGCGTCTATGCCAATCTCGCCGACCTCGACAAGTTCACGCCGGACAATCCCCAGTTCAAAGCGATGGAGAGGATCTTCGCCGAGGCGCCGGATCCGGCGAGCGACCGTTACCTGCCCCTGCACTTCGCCATCGGCAAGGCCTATGACGACATCGGCGACTACGAGAAGGCCTTCCGGCATTTCAAGACCGGCGCCGATCTCAAGCGGGCCAAGCTCTCCTATGACGAGGCCCAGACCTTCGGCTTCTTCGATTCGATCCGCGAGGTGTTCAACGCGGACTATTTCGCCAGCCGGCCCTTCGAGGGCCGAAGCACGGCGGTACCCGTCTTCATCATCGGCATGCCGCGCTCGGGCTCGACGCTGGTCGAACAGGTCCTCTCCAATCATCCCGATACCTTCGGGGCAGGCGAGATCAAGGAGTTCTCGCGCCAGCTCAACGCACTGCGCGGCCGCTTTCCCGGCCTTCCCAAGTATCCGCAGATCGTGCAGCGCATGAATGCCGCGCAATATGCGCTGGTGGCCGATGGCTATCTGTCGAAGGTGACGGCGCTGGCACCCAAGGCGGCGCGCATCACCGACAAGCTGCTGACGAACTACTATTTCGTCGGGCTGCTGCACACGCTGTTTCCGAATGCCCGCTTCATCCATACCAGGCGCAATCCGGTCGACACCTGCCTCTCGGCCTTCACCAAGCTGTTCAAGGACGACATGCCGCACAGCTACGATCTGGGCGAACTCGGCCGCTATTACCGCAAGTACGATGAACTCATGGCGCATTGGGAGGCCGTTCTGCCGCCCGGCGTGCTGAAGACCTTCGTCTATGAGGATGTGGTCGACGACCTTCCCCGGATGGCGCGTGAACTGATCGATTTTGTCCGCCTGCCGTGGAACGACGCCTGCCTGTCCTTTCATGAGTCCTCGCGTCCTGTCAGGACGGCCAGCGTTGTGCAGGTCCGAAAGCCGGTCTATTCTTCGTCGGTGGGACGGTTCCGCCGCTATGGCCGCGAGTTGCAGCCGCTGATCGATGCGCTGGGCTACACCGATGACGCCGGCACGCGTGGCAGTTCCAGCGGCTGACGCAGGCCGGACAACCAACAGGGAATGAATGGAATGCCGAAGACAACCGCCCTTGCCGCCGCCGTCGCCGCCGTCTTGGCGGTTCTTTCGTCCGCGAGCGACGCTGCGACACGGCTGCAGAAGACCTTCGGCAACTGGCAGGTCGACTGTACCGAGCGCGACGCCAATTCGCCCAAGGTCTGCAGCCTGCAGTTCGCGCTCGTCAACAAGAACGACAAGCAGGTCGTGTTCAGCTGGACCGTCGTCCGCAAGGATGCGGAGAGCACCACAAACAAGGTGGTAGTCCGCACCCCGACCGGCGTTCTCCTGGCCGATGGCGTGAGCATCGGGTTCGAAGGCACCGAGCCGGTGCAGGTGAACTACTACACCTGCGGTCCCCGCTTCTGTTTCGCCGAGTTCGACTTCAGTGACCAATGGGCCAAGGCCCTGTCCTCGAAGGAGAAGGTCGTGGTCAGCTACAAGGCCGTCAATGGCACGCCGCTCAAGCATGAAATCGATTTGAAGCAATTCCCCGAAGGCCTCGCCTTCTACGCCGCACAGCTGAGCGGAAAGTCGGCCGAATAGCTGGCGCGAGGCTGTCGCGACCGCTCATTGGCGACGGACCTGCAATCCTCGGGTGTTGCTTGCGCGGTTTCCTTGATTCGGCCCCGGGAGAGCCTGGCGGAATCGGCTGTCAAAATAATTCCGGGGCAGCTGCGGCCAACATCTCGGGCGTTCCCGGATAGATAAGAAATTTCAACAAGATGAGAGTCTCTTGCTCAGCAATCGGGCAGCCTTTGGCGGGCGGTTTGTTGCATGCCAGCCACAGGTTGCAGAGATTGTGGCGAAATCCTGTTCCCCACTTGATCCCGATCCTCATGTAAAGATAAGAAGTTAGAGTAAATGTCTGGCTTCGCAGGGCCGGATCCGCCTTTCTGTTAGATGCGATTTATGCACCTAAGGTGCAGGGGATGAAGCGGATGATTTCTCGCAGGAAGATGACGAGCGTTCTCGCTGGCGTATCCCTGACCGCGCTGATCGTCGGCATCGGAGAGGTGAGAGCGGATCCCACGGTACTTACGGGCGACGTCACAGGAAACTTCATCCTTGTCGATCCGACGGATTTCTTCTCGACCGACAACTTCGATGTCACCGGGGATGTCGTCAACGACACGGTTGTCGGTCCGGACCCGGCAAAGGGCGGCGTCAGCATCCTGATCACGGAAGAGTCGACGATTGGTGGCGACCTGATCAACAACGTCACCGCGCAGACCTATGTCGAGATCATCAGCCCGGATGGCTTGGCAACGGCCACGGATGTTGCCGGCATCGAGATCGACGGGATTCTCGAAGGCGATCTCATCAACAACGGGAGCGTGAGCGCTGAAGCGCGGGCCATTGGCCGGAATGGCGCCAAGGCCGAAGCGCATGGCATCGAACATGATGCCGAATACGAGAATGCCATTGCCAACGTGCAGAACAATGCCGGCGCCCTGATCGCGGCCACGGCTTTCGCCAGCGTGACCGGAACGGACATCGCCATCGCCATCGCCACGGCAGAAGCGAAGGGCATCGACCAGTGGGTGACGACCGAGGATACCGACGGCGAAGCCCTGGTCGGCAACAACGGCATCATCACCGCCGATGCAATGGCCGTCGCCGGCACCTTCACCTATTATGCTTTCGGCGACTCGGCCTTTGCCACGGCAACCGGCGTCGAGCAGGAGGTGGTGACCGGCGCCAATGCGGCGGCGCGCCTGACCAACGGGTCTTCGGGAACCATCTCGGCCATGGCCCAGGCCTTCGCGCAGGGCAGCTACAATGACACCTCCGCCGTGGCCCATGCCGAAGGCGTGTCGCAGGACGTGCTCGGCAGCGTCAACAGCATCGCCGAAGTCACAAACCAGGGCGGGATCTCGGCCAACGCGATTGCCTATGCCAGTTCCTTCGAGGATGCCCCGGCAACCGCCAAGGCCATCGGCATCGATCAGGACGTGATTGGCGGAGGCCTGGTTGATGCTTTCGCGAGCAATGCGGTGGGGGCGACGATCGCGGCCAAGGCCACCGCCACCGCCATCTTCGACGAAAAGGGGGGCGACACATACTCCCGGAGCATCACCGCCAAGGCCTTCGCATCCGGCATCGATCAGTGGGTGAGCGGCGCCACCTATTCGACCGTCAACGCCATCGTGCAGAATGGCGGCACCATCACGGCGGACGCCAACGCCTATGCGACGGGCAGGACCTACGGCATCGCCACCGAGGCCAGTGCGGAAGCCAACGCCGTCGGCGTCCGGCAGCTGGGAAAGAATGAGGGAGGTCTTGGCACGTCATCCCTGACCAACAACTCGTCCGGCAGCATCGTGGCGACCGCCAATGCCGTGGCGAGTGGCGGCTACTCCTACGATGAGTGCGGAGAATACTGTTCAAGTGCCAACATCCGTGCGCTGGCGCAAGCGTCCGGCGTCCATCAGTTCGCTGCGACCTATGCCTCCTACAGCGAAGACCTGGAGCTTGGCGCGCTTGCCGAGATCACCAACAACGGCACCATCCGGGCCGTCTCGTTTGCTGATGCAAGCGCATCCTCCGGCGGCGCGGCGGGCGCCTATGCCTCGGCTTTCGGCGCAAGGCAATATGCGGAAGCGGAGGTCGGCGACGCGACCGTTACAACCACCAATACCGCCTCGAACAGCATCGAGGCCTAGTCCAATGCGCGTGCACTCGGCGCTCGCTTGGCGCTGGCTGACGCCGCCGCGACGGGCGATTTCCAATCCG
>JAPLOT010000241.1 GCA_026400595.1 Alphaproteobacteria bacterium
TCACCCTCCAGATGACCGCCTTACCTGCCGTCCAAGGGGGCAATCCACATCTTGCAGAGTTGGCCCCAATTGCGGATGAATTCGGGCACGACGACTTACGAAAGTTTAATCTGCAAGCGGGTGCCGCATTACCACTCTGTCAGGCCGCTGTCAGCTTCCTGGCGGTACTCCGATCACGCCTATCCGCAATGGATGACCACGCCGAGATCTTCGCGTGAGACCCAAGGAAACAACATCATGAAGCACTACTTCCTGGCCCTTCCCATTCTGGCAGCTTTGACCGTTCCTGCGCTGGCCGCTGGCACCATGGTTCACAATCAGAGCGGACTTCCGATCGATGAGCTATCTGCAGCAGCGCCGGGAACAAAGGCGTGGGGTCCAAACCTCATGGAAGGCCTGGGAGAAGGTTCTCTTGAGGCTGGAATGAGCCATGAAGTGGCAGCACTTCCAGACGGAACCTATGACCTTCGCGTCTCAGCGCCCGATGAAGGCGTCCTCTGTGTCATGAGCAATGTGACCGTCAAGGATGGCACCATCAACCTCGATGACCGTCAAGGATGGCACCATCAACCTCGATGAGGCCATGGGCAAAGCCTGCAAGTAATTCAAATGCGGTTTCCGTAACGCACCGAAAGATGCGTTACGGACTTCTCATGACCTTCAACTGCCATCGGAGTTCAGTACGGACGTTGCCGAGACATTGCTGTTACTGATGGTCATTCATGTCGGTACTGCCACTTGCCCAGGGCGCGCTGCGCGAGGGCCGTGAACCCCAGAAGCGGCAGCATCATAAGCACTATTGCCGCCGAAAGATGAGCCCATTCTTCGGCTTCTCCTCCTGCTTGCGCTTCCTTCATGGAGAGTTGTCCCGCGGCCCATGGGGGCAATGTCATCGCGTGGTCGGTGGCGAGAACCACTGCGAAGAGATACTCGTTCCAGCTCTGAACGAAGACAGGCAATCCGATCGCCGAAACGCTACCCATGAACATCGGCAGAGTGATGGTCAGGAAGATCCGGGCGTGTGAGGCGCCATCGAGCTGTGCCGCCTCTTCCTGTTCGCTGGGCGTCATGCCGAGGAGAGAGAGGTGCTGGCAGCGAACTTTCTCGGCGGGGAGGATCGAGCCCTTGGATCAATTGCGGAAAATGGCGTTCAGGCTCGATTACGCAGTTATGCGCTCCGGCCCGCCAGACTGAGACCGGCAGGAAACTCTCCCCAGACCGTTGAACACGCGGGGCATGGTGTTGACAGCCCGATGAAGACGCTCGACACGTTATCGCCAAGACGCCCCGCCACAACATGGCGGCTCTCGCCAGCCTCCACCATCCGCTGCCCTGGATTTAAGTCGACCATATACGCCAAGTGGCGGCGAGACAGAACGTGGAACTCCCCTATAGCATTGAGATCTCTCAGACGATGAATGCACCAACCCGGGTCAGGAGCCAGAAGGTTGCCGCCGCGCCGATGCCGTAAGCCATTGTCGTCCGCAAGGGTGGAAGCGGAAGTTGCGTCATGGTCATTGCGGCCCGGTAAAGGATCAACATGGCCGCAACAAACACCAGCTGACCTGCCTCCACTCCCAGGTTGAAGGTGAAAAGCGCCAGTGGCACGTCTCCGCGCGGCAGGCCAATCTCCTTCAGCGCACCCGCGAAGCCGAAGCCGTGCAGCAGGCCGAAGCTGAAGGCAACGATCCAGGGATAGGCCTCCGACAGCCTTCGCTCGCCCGGCTTCATCAAGATGAGCTCGCGCGCCACAAAGGCGATGGAGAGCGCGATCACTGCCTCGACGGGCGCCTGCGGCAGCGACAGATAGCCGAGCGCCGCGCCCGTGAGCGTGACGCTGTGGGCAAGCGTGAAGGCGGTGACGGTCTTCACCAGCATCCAGGGGTCGCGGATGAGCAGCATCAGCGCCAGCACGAACAGCAGGTGGTCGATGCCGCCCAGTATGTGCTCGACGCCGAGCATGAAATAGGTCCGCGCCACCTCCCAGACGGTCTGCGCGCCTTTCGGCGTCAGCGAGGGCTGTTCCGGCGTCAGGCGCTCCACCTCGACCGAGCCGTCCGCCCAGGTTATGCGTGCGAGAACGTCCGTCAGCGTGCTGCGCAGCCCGTCGATGGTGATCGTCTGGCCCTTGAGTCCTTCGTCACAGGAGACCTGCCAGCGCTCGAAATAGGCATTGTTCTCAATCGCGCTCGCGGGCTCCGTGATGTTGTTGCAACTCGCGGGCAGGCGGAGATAGAGGCCGAGGCGGCGGTCGCCCGCGGCGGGAACCTTCCACAGCACGTTGAAGTGCCCCGGCGCGACTTCGGCAAGTTCGAGATAGGCCGGCCGGAGTTCATGCGCGGCCGCGGGCCGGACCAGCGCGAGGATGATCAGCAGCAGGGCGAGAAGCCGCGTCACTGCGAAGCTCCGCCCGGCGGGGTGAAGGGCTCGACAGTCACCTTGTAGCGCTTCAGGAGTTCGTCCAACTTCTGGCGGGCAATGGCTTCCCGCCGGTCGTTCAGCCACTCGCGCTCGACCTGCGGGCGGATTTCCGCCAGCGCCGGCAGGCGCCCGGCTTCCTGGCCGGTCACCTTCACAAGGTGCAGTCCGAAACTTGATGGAAGGGGACCCTGCCAATCGCCCGGCGGGAGGGCCACGACCGTTGCGGCGAAATCATCGCCGAAGAGCTGCGCGATGCCCTGGCGGTCGGTCAATGGCATGGAGGGCGGAAGCAGCGTGGGGTCGCCGGCCTCGGCGACGAGCGACGCATTTTCCTTCAGCGAGCCCAGCAGTGCGGCGGCATCCGCCTGCGCCGCGGCACCACGTTTCTGGGCATCGAGATAGACCTGCTCGAAGGCCACCCGCGGCGCCTCTCGGAAGGAGTCGGAATGGGCGGCGAGATAGGCTGAGAGATCGGCATCGGTTGCGGGCGTCGCCTCCGCCTGGGCATCGTTCAGGAACTCCATCTTCATGCGCAGACGGCGGCGGATGACGGTGTCGTCCTGTCGATGCCGAGCCGCATCGCCTCGCGCACATAGATCTCTTCCTTTACGTAATCGTCGATCAGGCCCTTCATCTCATCCGAAGTGGGCGGGCGCTGCCATGTGCGGGCAAAGATCGCCGCCATCTGCTCGATCTTCGCCGGGGTGACGACGATCGCCTCCTCCGTCTCCACCCTTCCCGCGACGAGTGCATAGGTGGTGAAGATCAGACCGGCAAGAAGCAGGAAGTGGACGAGCGGTTCGCGGATCAGCCGGCCGACCATCATTCACCAGGCGGCGTGTACCAGATGGGTGAAGTGTAGGCGCGCTCCTGCGTGGTCATCGGCACCTCGTCGCTCATCTTCACCTTGAAGCGCAGCGCGTCATAGGCTGTCCAGCGCGGAGTCGGGATCTCGATAACCTTCGCATAATAGAACGCCGCCAGCTTTGAGTCGAAGTCAGGGTCCGTCCAGACGGTGATGAGTTCCGGATCACCGATGGTGTTCTTCCAGGTCGCGCGGGTGACGTCGACCGTGTTGCCGACCGGCGGCAGCTTGCCATCGGCGCCGGGCTTGCGGCCGTCGCTCCACACCACGTCATAGACCTTTTCCTGGGTCTCGCCCTTGGCGTCGCGCCAGCCCTTGACGATCTGGACCCGGTCGAGATTGCCGCCGATCGGATCCTTCATGGCGGCGACGAGGAAGGTCGGCGCCTTGCCGGCAGGCGCCATGGGCAGGTCGCCGCCCATCGGCACACCCTTCTGATAGCCTGCTGCGGCGGGCATGCGCGTCTCGGCGTCTTCCGTGGTGAAGTCATAACCGCCGAAGAAGCGCACAGTCATGCGGGTGCCGGTGGTGGCATAGGTTTCCTTGCGCTTCATGGCGTCGAAGATCGCCTCGCGCGTGTTCTCGGTCGCCCACACCACGGCAAGGCCGCTTGCCGCCTGCTGCCAGCCATAGATGTTGAACTTGGGGTCCGGGGCGCCGATCACCACATGCTCCCAGCGGTGAGGTTCGGGCTCGACACCGGAGTGCTTGCCGAAGAAATTCTCCTCCTCGGCGGTGGACAGAGAGGTATGCGAGTCGGTGCTGCCCACGAAGCCGAACTTGTAGGGGTTGACGCCGAGCGAGGCGTCGAGCTTCAGGCCCGTCTTCAGCGCCTCGCGGGCGTATTCGTATTTCAGCATCTCCTTGGTCTTGGCTTCGGTGCCGTTGAGGTTGGAGCGGTCCCAGAGCTCGTAGCCCGCGAACTCGTCATTGGGCGAGAGATAGGGATGGGATTCGCCGTCGCCCTTGATCTGTGTGATCTCGATCAACGGCTCGTACTGGATGCGGCGGGCGGCCAGCTCCTTCGTCAGCGGCTTGTCGTCGAAGCTCTCGACCGTGAACATGCGCCCGTTGGAGAGGTTGCCGTTGTGCGGAATGGCCAGCACGTCCGAGCCCGTCCTGGTCTCGAATTCCTTCATGTAGGCCCACAGGTCCTCCGGGTTCTTGCTGTCGAACTGGGAGAAGGGAAGAGTCTGGTTGGCAACGCCCGCGTCACCCCGGAAAAGCACGTTGCGGTGCAGGTTGTAACCGCCGATCGCCGTCCATTCGAAGCCGATCATGGCGGTGAACAGGCCCGGCGTGTTGTACCTGTCAGCGAGCCCGGTATAGGCCTGCCAGGCATTGCGCACCGCCTTCTCGTTCTTGATCGGCGGCTCGTCTCCCGACAGCGATCCGACGATCTGCATGGCGGTGGCGAAGATCGTGTCGAAGTCGCCGCTGGTCAGCGCGGCATACCATTCGCGGCCCTTCTCGGTCGCCAGCACCTCCGGATCTCCAGCGAGGAGCTGCGGCATCAGCCCATACATCTCGGCGTGGTCCGAGATCACCAGGAAGTCGAGCGGGCGGGAGAGCTTGGCGCGAAGGCCACCGGTCGAGAGCACCTCCTCGCCGCGGGCGAAGCGGTAGGCTTCCTCCTGCCCCAGCCGATTGAGAGTGCCGGCATCGACCGAAACATCCGTGTGGAGATGCGTATCGCCGAACAGCGGCCGCGTCGGGTAGCTCCGCCCCGCATAGGGTGAGAACTGCGGCTTGATGACGGCAGTGACGTTGGACTTGGTGATCGCCTCGTGATTGTCGGCCTCCTGGGCGGAGGCCAGGGGCACGCCGGCGCTGGCCGCCAACGCTGTCGTCAAGAGGAGGACGGCAAGTCTCATGGTGATCTCTCCGTGTCGGAATTGAGCAGACTTCAGGTCAGGGCGTGTACCAGATGGGCGAGGTACAGGCGCGTTCCTGCACCGTCATCGGCACGGTATCGGCCATCTTGATGCCGAAGCGCTTCTGGTCATAGGCG
>JAPLOT010000553.1 GCA_026400595.1 Alphaproteobacteria bacterium
AAATTACACCACCTTGACGGACGTGACCTCATCAAGGGTTCGTCTTTTAAGTCCTCAATCGAGATATCCTTGTATATAATCTTCGCTTCCGGCGTGCCCAGTGTCACCGCCTTTCCAAACATGATGTCGGCAGCGTTCTCGATGTCCTCTCTGCAATTGCGCTCACTCGTGGTGCCGCTCAGTCGGAGATACTCTGGCGGTTCAGACTTCCAAAACTCCAAAAACTCCTTGACGACATTCTCTCTGAAATCCGCCTTCTTCTGTTCAAACTGGCTTTTGAGGGACGCTTGGTAGGCTTCTGTCAGTTTGAGTAGGCGGTTCAGGTCCTTCTTGAATGGTTCCTTGTCCTTGCGGAGAATGACTTTGCCGCGGCCCTTCCATTCATAGAAGTACCGCTGCTCGATGAGATCACGCAGCCCCTTTAGGTCTGCCTCGCTCACCTTGAGCTTCTCTTCACCCAGGTGAGACGTGAAACCAACCTCGAGCTTCTCGGAGAGGTTGATAGGGATTTTGAGTGTTGACTTAACATCCTGACGCAGCCTTGCATCATTGAATTTCAGGAAATGCGGCGGCAGCCTGACCTCCCGCGAACTTAGCAGCGCGTTTGTCAATCGCAGATCAACGAACTGCACCTCTGTGACGAAGACGGTCAGTCGGCGGGTCAGATCGAACGGGCGGGGCGGATTGGCATTGAGATTGGCTTCCATCGCCTCGACCTTCTTCGGTGCTAGTGCCTGGTGTCCAATCTCCTGCTGTATCTCGGATCCACCTGCATGGCCTGCTTGTTCAGGCTGCAGCGCCGACCCTGTGGCAACGGCGAATGCATCGGTCACTGGGCCGGTGAGCGCAATGGCATTGGGCCGCTCCCCCGGAATTGGGCCAACCTCAACGTTCCGGCTAACCGGCGCGTAGACCATCGTACGCTCATCCGAGATGATGACGCCAATTCTGATCCCGGGCTGTTCACGCAGATCGAAAAGAGCAGCTTTACTTGCTTCGCGGATGATCTTGAGCGCCTCGGTGTCACCGTAGCCCATCCGATACACCTCAGGGTCGGCGTCGAGGATCACGGTAAGCGACAGAACTGAGAGGTCTGACATTCGGGCAGCGATAGCCTCGGCTACTGGCGTGGTGACGCCTGGGCCAATTACCGCAAGCCGATTCCGGGCAGAGCGGATCATGTCGATGATCACGTCGTCGGTAGCTGTGGTGAAGACGCGGGACATGTCGGGTCATCCTTGCGGTGCTGGGCAAGCGCCCATGATCCACCCCCCTTGAAGTGGTCCGACTTGAAGTATGTCTTTAGGCATCAAGGAGGATCAGACCATGCCAAGGAGGAGACACACGCCGGAGGAGATCGTCGCCAAGCTGCGGCAGGTTGACGTTCTTGTTTCGCAAGGAGTTCCGGTTGCCGACGCGGTGCGGCAGATCGGAGTCACCGAGGTGACGTATTACAGATGGCGGCAAGAGTACGGCGGCCTGAAGCTGGACCAGGTGAAGCGGCTGAAGGAGCTGGATCTTGAGAATACCAGGCTCCGCAAGGCCGTTTCGGACCTGACCCTGGACAAGTTGATCCTGAAGGAAGCAGCCCGGGGAAATTACTGAGCCCTGCGCGGCGCCGGGC
>JAPLOT010000125.1 GCA_026400595.1 Alphaproteobacteria bacterium
GCGCGGTGGTCTTTCCCACCGAACTCGGCCCGAAGAGCACAAAGAAGCGCCCTTCCGCGACATCGAAGGAGAGGTTGTGGAGCGCACGCACGTTTCCATAGGATTTCGATATCCCGGCAAGACGCAATGCGTGGCTGCTGCTTCCTGTCATTCCCATTTCCTGTCGCCGGCCATTCAGGCTCTGTTCCCAGCCTCAGACTATCTTGTCTCTCACGATTTGCAAGACGCCCATCACCTTAAATCTGAACGGAAATCCGCCCAATATTCAGGCATATGGCTCAGCCCTTCGCGTTCTCCCACTGTCCGGTACGCGCCGACTTGAGAACCGCGTCCGTCACCAGATCGGTTGCCAGCGCATCGCGGAAGGTCGGTGCAGCGGACTGCCCCCCGCTCACCGCTTCAAGGAAATCTGCAACCTGGTGAATGAAGGTGTGTTCATAGCCGATCTGCAATCCGGGCACCCACCACTTGTTCATGTAGGGATGGTCGCCATCGGTGATGTGGACCGAGCGCCAGCCGCGCGTGCGCCCCTCGTCCCGATGATCGAAATACTGGAGCCTGTGAAGGTCGTGCAGGTCCCAGAAGATCGAGGCGTGCTCGCCATTGATCTCGAAGGTGTAGAGCGCCTTGTGGCCACGCGCGTAGCGCGTTGCCTCGAAGCTCGCCAGCGAGCCATTGTCGAAGCGCGCCAGGAACAGGCTGGCGTCATCGATGCCCACCTTCTCGGTCTTGCCGGTAATGTTGTGATGGCGTTCCTTGATGAAGGTCTCGGTCATGCCCGAAACCTTGTCGATACCGCCATTGAGCCAGAGCGCCGTGTCGATGCAGTGGGCGAGCAGGTCGCCGGTCACGCCGCTACCGGCGACGCCCACATCGAGGCGCCACAGGCCTTGACCGCCCTGCGGCAAATCTTTCGAGATCGTCCAGTCCTGAAGGAACTTGGCGCGGTAGTGGAAGATCTTGCCCAGCCGGCCTTCATCGATCAGTTGCTTGGCCAGCGTGACAGCCGGAACCCTGCGGTAATTGTACCAAACCATGTTGGGCACGCCAGCCTTCTCGACGGCTTCCACCATCTTCCGGCTCTCGGCAGCATTGCGGCCCAGTGGCTTTTCGCACATCACCATCTTGCCCGCGGCCGCAGCGGCGAGGGCAATGTCGAGATGGGTGTCGTTCGGACTCGCGATGTCAATCAGGTCGATCGACTTGTCCTCGACCAGCCGGCGCCAGTCCGTGACGCTGGAGTCATAGCCCCATTGATCCGCAAAGGCCTTGGCCTTGTCGGCGCTGCGTGCACAGATCGTTTTCAGAACAGGTTGATAAGGCAGGTCGAAGAAGTGACCGACCTGGGAAAATGCATTGGAGTGGGTCCGGCCCATGAAGCCATAACCCACCATGCCGACATTGATCTTCTTCTTTGCCATCACGCCACCCACCCATGTTTGTCGCGAACCTTGATCATGGCGGCGAGAATGTCGTTCCAGGTTTGCTGCTTCAACATGACTTCATTGGGGAACATGCAGCCATCCCAGCAGATGTGACGGAAGGCCTTGACCAGCTCGCCATTGCCGTCGCGCAGCCAGTAGCCGGCGTGCTTGGTGATATCCAGCTTGCCATTCCTGTCGGTCACCATGCAGTGGCGCCCGGTCTTGTCGTGATAGCCAAGCCCCTTCACCGTGCCATCGTTCTGGGCTACGTGGAAATCGATTGTCCAGGGTCGCAGCGCGTCAGTCATCTTTTTCAGCGCTTCATCAAGCGTCTTCTTGCTCTTCCAGTCGAACTTCGCTGGCAGCAGGCGAGCCTTGGGCGCATTGTAGCCCATGGTGTAGAGCAGTGTGTGGGCCATGTCGGCCTGAAAGCCGATGGTCTGGGGACGGTCCGTCTCTTCGAGCGTGTCGATCATCGCCTTCCAGGAGTGCATGCCCCCCCAGCAGATTTCGCCTTCGGCAGCGAGCCGCTCGCCGAAATCCGCCGCGACACTGCAGGCCTCGCGAAACGTCTTGGCAATCTTCTTGGTATTGCCCGCGGGGTCCTTCGCCCACTCGCCCGGGCTCGCGGCAGAATCGATGCGAATCACGCCGTAGCTACGCACGCCCAGGGCGCGCAATCGCGCACCGAGTTTGCAGGACTTCTCGACGTTGGCAACGAACTTCTTGCGGTCGGCGGCCGAGCCCATAGCCGATCCACCGCCGACCGGCGGCCAGACCGGTGCCACGATGGATCCGATCACCAGGTTGTGCCTTTGGACCTTTTCGGCAAGTCGCTTCACCTCGTCGTCGGTGAAATCAATGTTGGTGTGCGGGGCGGCGTGGAAGATGTCGATTCCGTCGAACCTTGTGCCATTCACGCTCGCCTTGGCGGTCAGATCGATCATGGTGTCGAGATCAATGGGCGGCTCCGACTCGGACCCCTTGCCAACCAATCCCGGCCACATCGCATTGTGAAGTCTGGGGAAATTGTTTGTTCCTGCCATTGGGTCCTCCAGCATCTTTATGATTTTCGGAAATGATAAGCGGATTTCACCCTTGCTGTCTAGAACTGTTATATTAGTATCACAGTTATGTCCCTTGATTTGTCCTCAGCCAGGCTCGACCGCACGCGGCCCCTCAGAGACCAGATTTATCCCATCGTGAAGATGCTCATCCTTACAGGAGCCATTCGGCCGGGTGACATCATTGACGAAAAGAACATTGCCGCCCAGTTGAATGTCTCCCGGACACCTGTTCGCGAGGCAGTAAAGCGCCTGAGCGACGAGCATCTCGTCGAAGTGATCGCACAATCCGCGACCCGCGCCGTCCGAATCGACCGCAACGAGATCTGGCAATCCTATCTGACGCGCCGCGCCCTCGAGATGGAGAGTGCAGCCCAGGCGGCTCCCCTGATGACACAGGATCACGCCGACAAGCTGTCCGAGATCCTTATGCAGCACGCCCGCGCCGTGGAACGGCGACACTTCGTCGAGGCGATCGAACAGGACGACCTGTTCCACCGGGCCATCACCGAGGTGAGCGGCCTTCCCCGCATGTGGCAGATGATCGAGATCTCCAAGGCCCAGCTGGACCGCTGCCGGCACCTCATGCTGCCACGGGCAGGACAGGCCGAGGCTACGCTCGAACAGCATCGCGAAATCATCCGTGCACTGAACACGCATGACCCTGAAAGGGCGAGGCTGGCGATGCGCGCGCACCTTGATGCGGCCTACAAAAGCACGGAAACGGTCCTGGACGGTCCGGGGCTGGGCTGAGCCGGCTACTTCAACCGCATCATCACGAGAACAAGTCCCAGCGCGGCCACCTGCGCCAGTCCGACCAGGAGGAAGGATGTACCGATGCCGAGGTCCGCGGCCACCCAGCCGAAGACCCACGGTGCGAGGGTCCGGGGAATGCCGGCAAGCAGTGAAACGAAGCCAAGGCCACCGGCCCGGTTGGCCGGGACGAAGCTTGCCGCAAGCGCAAAGATGCAAGGAATCAGGACGGCGGTGCCAAGGCCGACCGCCGCAAAGGCTGCAGCACTTACTGCAAAGTTTACCGAGACGCCCAGGACAAGGAAGCCGCAGATCGCGATGACAAGGGACACCACCATCAGCGGAAGGTCGCCAAAGCGGGCTCTCAGCCGATCACCGGGGAAGCGGACCGCCGCATTGCAGATGCCGAAGAAGGCTGCGCCCAAACCGGCGATCGCCGCCAGAGACGGCGCAAGTTCGTCAAGCAGCTTGGCAGACCACATCAGTGCTGCCGTTTCGCCGGCGATGATGAGGCCAGCCGCCACGCCAAGTAGCGTCAATGGCAGCTTGTTCGGCAGGGCAAGCATGCGGGCCGCACGGCCGCGCGCAAGCTGCCGCGGCGCAACGAACAGATAGACCATCCACCACGCAAGTCCGAACATGGCGATCATCGGAAGCGCTGCGACCTGAAGCCCGGCCTTGACCGCGACGTAGCTCTGGAGAATCGCAAAGCCGGCCACCGCAACCGAAACGCAACCGTGAAAGGCGGTGAAGACCGGGCGGCCAAGGTCGTGTTCCACCGCGGCCGCCTCGGCATTCATGAAGAGATCGGTGAAGCCGAAGACGATGCCCACGAGGAGAAAGGCGGCAAAGAACCACACGGGCGAAGGGCTGACCAGAAGCAGGGAGACGAGCGCCGCGAATGCCGGCAGAGACCAGAGCAAGACGGTTCGGTTGCTGGTGAAGCGCGCGATCGTCCCACCCAGCGACATGATGGTTACCGTCAGCAGCGTCGACAGCATGAGGCCGACGCCGAAGGCAAAGCTGCCGACCCCGGCATTGGCGAGCACCACGGGCATCGCGCCGGCAATGGTACCAATGGCAGATCCGAACGCGGCGAAAACCGCCATGATGGCAATCCGCTGCCGAAGGTAACTGTGAGTCGTCATGAAGGCGCGGACCCTATCGGGGGCCGGCACACGGCGCAATTCACGCGGCAGCGGCCCGCCACATGGCATCAATGCGCTGTGCGTATGCCGAAGGCTTCTCGGCATAAAGCAATGCGGACTTGCGACGAGCCGTTGCCAGATGTGCGCTGTGAAGTGCGGCAATTGCTGCATGAATTTCGGTCAGAACCGACTTGTCCGCAGGAGCGAATCCGCCGATCGCAGCGGTCAACTCATCAAGGTCGTTGATCTCGCCCAAGGCCTCGCGCAGCACCGTGAGTTCCACCACGATCGCAGGCATGACGTCCGGCCAGAGACCGCGCAGCATCTCGGTGTGGTGGAGATTGTGGATCACATGCTTGCGTGCCTCGTGCAACGCCTCGGCGTCCTCGGTCCTGAGCGCAACCGCCAGCTGGCGGCGGGCCAGGGCATAGCTTCGCTTCAGGCCGCCAATGCAGAAGCTGCGCCCACCGCGTGGCAAGCGCCAGCGCCGCAGCTCCGTCTCGAGTTGTGCAATCAGGTCGAGGGACTTGCCAGCTGCGTCGGCAAGTGCGACCGGCACAGCCTGGGCGCCACCGATCGAGCGCAGATACGCCAGAATGGCGCTCCTGGCGGCATCGCTCATGTTCAGCTTTGCGAGAATAGCATTGAAGGCCTCGGCCTGCCGTGCCTCCGCCAGAAGATCCGCAGCCTGCTTCAGGAGCAGGTCGCCATCGCGAAAGGCCGCCGTACCGAGACCAGGCCGCACCAGCCGCAGCAGGCTCCGCATCCGCTTGATGTTGCGGCGGGCCGCGTGGACCCCGGCACCTGCAGCAGCGCCACGGAGATCAACGGCACTTGCTTCCAGCAGCTTGCGCATGACCTTTCGCGCA
>JAPLOT010000087.1 GCA_026400595.1 Alphaproteobacteria bacterium
GCGCCCTTCCTGGTGAACGACCGCCCGGTGCTGGTGTCCTACAAGGGCGAGCTGCTGTTCCCGACCTTCGTGGACTATCCGGAATCCAAGTTCGGCGGCTTCCTGGCGCGCACGGATTTCCGTGACCCGGTGAACCAGGAAGAGATCGCCGCCAATGGCTGGATGATCTGGCCGCCGATCCGCTATTCCTACAACACCGTCAACAACGAACTGCCGCTGCCGGCACCATCGCCGCCGGCCTTCAACCTGACGCGGGCCGAAGCCTGCGCGAAGTATCCCCTCGGGGCGGAGGATC
Source organism: Alphaproteobacteria bacterium (assembly GCA_026400595.1). Classification (GTDB taxonomy): domain Bacteria; phylum Pseudomonadota; class Alphaproteobacteria; order Rhizobiales; family Aestuariivirgaceae; genus Aestuariivirga. The sequence continues at coordinate 296 of JAPLOT010000087.1, forward strand.
CGAACTGCACCTTCGGCTACCTCAACTGGCTGGGCACCGACGACCAGGGCCGCGACGTGGTGGCCCGGCTGGTCTATGGCTTCCGCATCTCGGTGGCCTTCGGCCTGATCCTGACGATCCTGTCGTCGCTGATCGGCATGGCCGCGGGCGCAGTGCAGGGCTATTTCGGCGGATGGACCGACCTGCTGTTCCAGCGCTTCATCGACATCTGGACATCGATGCCGACGCTTTACCTGCTGATCATCCTGGCCGCCTTCATCACGCCGACCTTCTGGATCCTTCTCTTCATCCTCGTGCTCTTCTCATGGACCGGGCTGGTCGGGCTGGTGCGTGCCGAATTCCTCCGGGCACGGAATTTCGAGTATGTCCGGGCCGCGAAGGCCCTGGGCCTCAGCGACGCGAAGATCATGTTCAAGCACCTGCTGCCCAACGCGGTGGTCTCGACCATCACCTTCATGCCCTTCATCCTCTCGGGTTCGGTGACCACGCTGACGGCGCTCGACTTCCTGGGATTCGGGCTGCCGCCGGGCTCGGCCTCGCTGGGCGAGCTCATCGCCCAGGGCAAGAACAACCTGCAGGCGCCCTGGCTGGGCATCACCGGCTTCCTCGTCGTCTCGGTCATGCTGTCCTTGCTGGTCTTCATCGGCGAGGCGGTGCGCGACGCTCTCGATCCCAGAAAGACCTTTGCATGAGCGACAGGCTTCTCGAGGTGAAGGATCTGTCGGTGGCCTTCCGCCAGGGAGGTGCAAGCGTTCTCGCCGTCGACAAGGTCTCCTTCGCGATCAACAAGGGCGAGACCCTGGCACTGGTCGGCGAATCCGGATCGGGCAAGTCGGTCTCGGCCCTGTCGATCCTCAAGCTGCTGCCTTACCCATCGGCCTCGCACCCCTCCGGCTCGGTCCTGTTCAAGGGCGAGGAACTGCTTGACGCCGACGAGAGCGATCTTCGCCGGGTGCGCGGCAATGACATCACCATGATCTTCCAGGAGCCGATGACCTCGCTCAATCCGCTGCATACGGTGGAGCGGCAGATCGGCGAGATCCTGGAGATCCATCAGGGCGTGACCGGCGATGCCGCGCGCAGCCGCATCGTCGAGCTGCTCACCAAGGTGGGCATCCGGGATGCGGAGACGCGACTGCTGGACTATCCGCATCAACTGTCCGGCGGGCAGCGGCAGCGCGTGATGATCGCCATGGCCCTGGCCAACAATCCCGACCTGCTGATTGCCGACGAGCCCACCACGGCGCTGGACGTGACCGTGCAGGCCCAGATCCTCAAGCTGCTCAAGGATCTGCAGCGCGAGACCGGCATGGCACTGCTGCTGATCACCCATGACCTCGGCATCGTGCG
>JAPLOT010000094.1 GCA_026400595.1 Alphaproteobacteria bacterium
CACGGTGGCGGAGCTGCCGGGCGCTACCTCGATCACCGTACGAGTGGCGATGGTGCGGGCTTCCCCCCGCGTCGCCACATGGATGATCTCGATCGGCGTATCGGCGCTGCCCGTGAGACGCAATCGCGCGCCATCGGTCACGAAGGCCTGGTTGAGCCGCAGCAGTGGTTCGTCTGCCTCGACGCGCGCAGAGACGTCATCGTTGCCGCGCTTCGAAAGGGCTGCATCGAGATGACCGTTGACGAAGACCATCCGCGTGGCAGCGATCGCCGAAAACGGCGATGACCTGATCAGCCGCTCCACCTCTTTCCGATCCGCCGACACGGCCTGCCGCGGCGGATAGGGGCGGTCGACGAGCTGGCGCAGGTCGGTCCAGCGCCAGTCTTCCATTCGCCGGTGCGGCAAGGTGAAGCCGAAGGCTTCTTCAGCCGGCGTCCGTGGCAGGGCGAGGCTCATGCAGCGTCCTTCTCGAAATCGGCGTAGCCCCTGGCTTCGAGGTCCAGCGCCAGGCTCTTGTCGCCCGACTTGACGATCCGGCCCTTCGACAGAACATGGACGAAGTCCGGCACGATGTATTCCAGCAGGCGCTGGTAATGGGTGATCACAATCATGGCCCGGTCCGGTGAACGCAGCGCGTTGACGCCGTCGGCAACAACCCGGAGCGCATCGATGTCGAGTCCCGAATCGGTTTCGTCGAGGATACAGAGCGACGGTTCCAGAACCGCCATCTGAAGGATCTCGGCACGCTTCTTCTCGCCGCCGGAAAATCCGACGTTCACCGGGCGCTTCAGCATATCCTGCGACACGTTCAGCTTGGCGGCACGGTCCTTGACGAGGCGCATGAAGTCCGGCGTCGACAGTTCCTTCTCGCCGCGCGCCTTGCGCTGCGCGTTCAGCGCCACCTTGAGGAACTGCATGGTGACGACGCCCGGAATCTCGATCGGATACTGGAAGGCAAGGAACACGCCTCTGGCCGCACGCTGATCCGGTGACAGGTCCAGAAGGTCCTCGCCCTTGAAGGTGACCGATCCTTCGGTGACCTCGTAGCCCTCGCGGCCGGCAAGCACGTAGGACAGTGTGGATTTCCCCGAACCATTGGGCCCCATGATGGCATGGACCTCGCCTGGCCTCACCGCCAGCGTGAGTCCGCGCAGGATCTCGCGGCCTTCGTCTTCGAGCTTCACGTGGAGGTTCTTGATGTCGAGCATGTTCATTTGATTTGTCTCAAGAGGGAAATATGAGCTTGTAGCCAAGGGTGATGATGACAAGGACGGCGGTAGCCTTCAGGGCATCCGCAATGCTGCTGGAGAATGCCTTCGGAGCCTTTGCCTTGAGCCTGTTGATGTAGCGATACGCGCCAAACATGGCACCAAGGCCCACGGGAAGAGCCACGTTGAGGAAGGTGAGCGTCATCCGACCGACCCTTCCAGCGAAATGCCGATCAGCTTCTGCGTCTCGGCCATGAATTCCATCGGCAGCTGCTGCAACACGTCCCGCACGAAGCCGTTGACGATCAGGGCCACCGCCTCTTCCTGCGAAAGACCGCGCGACATGCAGTAGAACATCTGGTCGTCCGAGATCTTCGACGTCGTGGCCTCATGCTCGAACTGCGCTGTCGAGGTCTTGGCTTCGATGTAGGGAATGGTGTGGGCGCCGCACCGGTCGCCGATCAGCAGCGAATCGCACTGCGTGAAATTGCGCGCATTGATTGCCTTGC
>JAPLOT010000379.1 GCA_026400595.1 Alphaproteobacteria bacterium
GCACATTTTTTCAAGCGACGTTGACTTCGGTTTCGGTTTGTTCGGCCTGATAGAGAGGCCGCATGATCATGTAGCGCTTGGTTGACCACTGCGTTCCGGCGATGTGTCGGAGCCGGGCAGCAGCGAGATTGAGGCAGGACTGCCCATCCGGGAATGCCCCGACGACGCGTGTCCTGCGCCGGATCTCCCGCATGATCCGCTCAAGGGGGTTGTTGGTGCGGATCTTGTGCCAGTGGATGTCAGGGAAAGCGTAGTAGGTCAGCGTCTCATGGACGGCCTGCTCGACCAGATCGGCCGCCTTGCCCATTTTCAGCAGCCGCAGTTCGGCGACGACACTGATGGCTTTCGCATCGGCCGCCAGGCGGCTTTCCTGGGCGTGGATCGCCTTCAGCATGTGGCTGACGTCCCGGACCCTGGTTGCCGGAACGTGGCTAAAGATGTTGCGGTAAAAATGAACCATGCAGCGTTGCCACCGGGCATCCGGCAGGTACTCCGCGGCACTCTCGACAAGTCCCCGGCAGGCGTCCGAGATGATCAGCCGCACCCCCTTCAGCCCTCGTTCGACCAGGTGGCGCAGGAAGGTCGACCACCCTGACTTGTCTTCCTTGGCCCCCTCGCAGATCCCCAGGATCTCCCGGAGCCCCTCGGAATTGACCGCGCTGGCAACCAGCAACGAGACATTCCGGACCTCGCCTGCCCAGCTCCGCTTCATCACGATCCCATCCAGGTACAGGTAGGGATGCTCACCCGTGATCGGACGGTTCCGCCAGGCCTCGATCTTGGCGTAGATCTTCTTGTTCAGGTTCGACACTGTGGCCGGGCTGACCCGGGTCCCCCACAGGGCCTCGGTAATGTCCTCGACCCGCCTGACCGATATCCCCGCCAGGTACATCTCGATCAGCGACTCCTCCACCGAGGCTTCCCGACGCCGATACCGCTCGATGATGGCCGTCTCGAACACCTGCTGCCGCAACTTCGGGACCTTCAGCTTGACCTCTCCGGCTCTGGTTTGCAGCGTCCGGTCATAGCTGCCGGCCCGGGTATCGACACGCTCGGAACTGCGCTGATACCGCCCGGCGCCACACAGCTCGTCTGCCTCGGCATCAAGCAGCGCGTTCAACGTCTCCTCGACACTCCCCCGCACCAACTCGCCAAGGTGGTCCCGGATCCGGGCTTCATCGATCTTGATCACCTGACCCATTGGTCTACCTTCGTTCTCTTCCTTCATGGCTTTCTCCTTCCCTTAGATTGGAAGAAGTCCGCGTCCCTGAAAAGTGCGAAAGATTCTGTACGTTATCGTTGTACGTATTCGTTCTTGTCCTTGGCGAATGCGAATTCGCTACGCGACAACACGCTGTCTTCAGGCCTGCCCTTCTGTCACCTCAGGAAATACGACATGGAGCCGGCGTCGAAGAGCTAACAAGAGAACTTCTCTTGACAACTGGCTTGGCGTGCGACTGATCGCGAGCTGCGCCGTGGTGGTGGCAATAAGATAGCCGGGCCGGCCGAGTAGGTAGGGCCAATCTGCTGCCGCGACCGACGCGCGGGTTCCCCCCGCGCTTCTCCGTTCCTGGGGATCCTGTGCGCTCCATAGGGGCGCCCGGCCTCGAGGCCGCTGTCAACGAATTCGTTCGGGCGGTAGCGCACCCCCAATGTGGGTTGGAGAATTAGCCGTTGCGAACATCTTCACTTGGTGCGACGATCAACAACGGTCGTCGCCAATTCTAACATGAAGGATTGCAGCGTGGCTGATTTTGACATCGCCTTCGTGATTTTGCCCGGAACCTCCCAACTCGACTTCACTGGCCCGTTTGAATTCTTGAGTGGGCTTGGAACGCCTCCCTCGATCACCGCCCCCAGCAAGTTCCCTCAAGCGAAAACCCACGTCGTCGCGAAGACCATGCTACCAGTTTTGAGCGACCTCGGTCTCAGCATCATCCCCACCTGATTCTATACAGTCAAGTCCGGACTGGCCCGATGTTCGGAAGCGCATCTCCATACCTCAGCACTTTCATACACCGCTCGGAACTGAGGAGAGCAAAACGACGTCAGACGCAGACAATACCCCGACACAGCGCGGCGATCTTGTTCCCATCGGGGTCGCGCGCATAGGCGGCATAGAAGTCGGGGGCATAGTGCGGCCGGGGCCCTGGGGCGCCCTCGGATTGACCTCCATTGGCGAGCGCGGCAGCATGGAAATCGTCGACCTCCTTCCACGTGCTGGCTCGGAATGCGACCATGCCGCCATTGCCAATCGTCGCCTTGTTCTGGTCGAAGGGAATGCCAACCCAGAAGGCGAGCTCGCGTGCACCACCGTCCTCGTAGGTGCCCCAACCGGCTGCAATCTTATCCCACTCGGCGTCGCCGGTGATGCAGCGCTTCATGCCAAGCGCGCCGAGGACCGCTTCGTAGAACTTGATTGCCCGCGCAAGATCATTTGTGCCCACATAGACATAGCTAAGCATTTCGGACTCCTCCCTGGTCGCAGGCGACTGCACAACCTTCGATCATGTGCCGCCGGGCGGCAG
>JAPLOT010000480.1 GCA_026400595.1 Alphaproteobacteria bacterium
CTGTCGACGAACGACGGCAGGCTGCGCTTCAATTGCAGCCCTCCTGCGCGCTCCGGCAGATCTTGGGTGATGGGCCTGACGCTGACGCTGCTTGCGACAGCAGCCATCCTCGCGGCCGCCCCGTCCGCAGATGCAAAACGCTCGGCCGCCGATCAGGCGCTTTACGAGAAGGCCCGCAAGGAATGCAACAACTTCCGCAAGTATCCTGACGGAGCCCGGCCGATCATCAACTACAAGGGTGGTTGGTTCAGGTGTCAGGAACCTAAGTTCACAAGGGACTGAAGTCTGGCGTGCCTCATCCCAGCGGATCAGCCACAAGGCCGAAGCCGCCTACCGACGCGGCGATCAGTTCGAGAAGCGGCGCAAGCTGATGGAGGCGTGGGCGACGTTCTGCGAACCAAAAGCCGACAAGGTTGTCGGGTTCGAGCGGCGGTGATAGTGCCGGTACCGGCTATGCCCAGAGGAGGAATCAGATGGCCCGCCGACTCGATGTCTGTGACTTGGCGAATGGCACTCTAACAATGAAGCTGGTAGGCGAGAATGATTTTCAAGTGGAAGCCTGCGACGCGCCCGTAGGCCAGATCATTCGCCGAAAGCGCTCATTTGGCCGAGCGGTCTGGTTCTGGAGCCTTTCCGGTCCCCACATCCCCGAAACAATGAACGCGGCGGGCAGCAATGCACAGACACTTGATGGCGCAAAGCAAGCCGTAAAACGAAACTTCGATGATTGGTTGCATTCCGCGACAGGCCAACCCGGTAACATACCTTGGGACAAGTCGTTGCCTCACAGGTAGCTGACTGCCTCTGGGCGATTCTAGACAGTATTGAAGATCCACCAATCCATGGAGTAGCTTAGTCATTCAAACAATCGGAGGTCACATGTGGACCCGTGAGGAACTGCAGAAATTGCTAGACGCTTATGCGAAGGCCTACCAAGCTGGCGAGGCCGCTGCCTGCGCGAAGATGTACACGCTCGACGGGGAGTTGCATTCTCCATACGCACCACCCGCGCGTGGCCGTTCAGAGATAGAGGCTCTGCATAGGACTTGGACTGAAGACGTAAACGGCGAGAAGAAGCTCACCGTTGTTCATGCTGGTGGTTCGAATGACTTGATCTGGTGTTTGGCGGCATACACAGAAGGTCATGCAACTGGCAACGGCACATCCCTCAACATCCTCGAACGCCAATCTGATGGAATCTGGCTAATTCGTGTTTCCAGTTTGAATAGCACTGACCGACCAACAGGTTCTTGAGCGATAGAAACTAGCTCCGGGGGTGACACCTGGAAGGAATTGGCCTTTTGACCCCCAGATTGGCGGGGTTCCATGCTCTTGACAACCACGCGCTTTATGACCGGCCAATGTGACCTAAAGGGTATGTAGTTCAAAAGGACGTCAGGGAAGTATGCCGCGACCCTTCGGTATGGCTTCAGTTTCGGGGACCAGACAGCTACATCGTCTGCCCCGAGTAGATTTCGAGTTTAGGTGCATGGCGTCTTTCAGGCTCGCTGGTCGGGTTGACTTCACGCTTATATCGGACTCATTGTCGTTGGCGTTTATGCGCGCAAGTTTAGCCTTTCAGGTGTGGTCAAATGATTGAGCTTCTTCTCGCCGCCGCAATTGTCTCCGCTGGTGACACGCGGGTCTTCGATGTCGTGCCGCTCAACTCTCCTGCTGAAGTCGTAGCTCCCGACGATGACCCGCTCTGGGTTGACCACATCGAGGTGGTCGACCTCCCGCCGATGATGGAGGGTAAGTACCTGCGGCCCGACGACGATCTATGCCACGGCCCGATAAAGTGGGGTCTGCCGATCGAGCCTATCTTGCAGACATTCCCGGATCCGAAAACCTGCAAGGGAAACAAGCAATGATGGAGCGCCGGCCGGTTGGCAGCTTTACAAGAGTCGTTTTGTAGGGGTCGGCCGATAGGGGCAATTCCGGAAGTTCAGGTGAAAACAGCTTGAACGGCGGCACTGAAGGAGCGACAAGATGGCGGAACAGCGGATCGACGATCCCGTGGTGCACTACACAGCGATCGAAGACGACGCCCAGTGGTCCTACCCTGGCTCCACGGAGGTCTTTTCAAATGGTGCTGAGTTTTCGGCGTATTTCAACCTGATGCGGCTGGGCATCCACCACGAGCGCCTGCCGCCTGGTCGGCGCACGTCGTGGCCGCATGCCGAGGCGGACGAAGAAGAGTTCGTCTACGTGATCGAGGGCGAGCCTGACCTCTGGCTGGATGGCAAGATCAAGCGGTTGATGCCCGGTGACGGCGTTGGCTTTCCGGCGGGTACCGGTATCGCGCATGTGTTCATAAACAAAACTGAAAGCGATGTCCGGCTGCTGGTCGTCGGTGAGGCGTCGCGGCAGCGCAGCCGGATCGACTACCCGTTGCACCCCGGACGAAATGCCGAAATCGGCACCAGGCATTGGGCTGACCGGCCAAAATGCGAACTTGGGTCGCATGATGGACTGCCCGACAAGGCTCGCTGATGCAGAGGTTTCCTGCCCTCACCTATTCGGTATGCGGCTATGACGACGCACGATTGCGCGCGAACCACATAATTAACAATTCCACGCGACTGGCGCGGGCAGCGCGTAGACCCGGCCCCTATGGATCGCATGGGGTCCGCTTGCCCAGGAGGGGGCCGGGTGTTCCGGGCCCATGGGCCCGGCGGCTAGCGAACCTGTCGAATTTGCCTCTCGTGCACGCGCGCGAAGATAATCTCCATCGTGCGGTGTCTCCATATGGCGCGCTACGACGACCTGAGACTGACAGGTGCCCGTCCAAACTCTTGATCTGTGACTTTTTATTACACTAAAGGCATGCTACAAAGTAACCATGCCAAAGCGCCCACCCGCCCATCTCATGCCCTGCGGCCGCCCAACCAAGTATCAGCCCGAGTTCTGCCCGCAGATCGTCGACCTGATGAGCGAAGGATTGTGCGTACCACGGGTTTTAGCAAAACCGAGGGCGAGAGAACCAAATCAAACAGTACGCATCCGCAGAAATTTTAACCCATTGTAAAAGCGCCAGCTTTTCCATGCGTACCAATTTCGTCGAGGTTCGGTCGGAATGAGACGGAAGGCCTTCTGAGACTGATTTTTGGCTCAGGCGCAGTCTCAGAGGTTCGCATGGACTTGCCAAACCCTTCGGAAATCAAAAGGATTTTCACCAGTCACTGTGGGTGTCCGAGAGTTTGCAACAGGAAACTGGCGGAGCACGAAAGATTCGAACTAACAGTACGGCACGGGGGTGAGATTGTCGACCAAAACTCCCGCATGATCTCGCAGAAACCATTCGACTTCCGCCGCAAAGGAAGCATTGGTAACGCCATGAACGGGGCCGAACGGTAGGTCCCACGGGAGATGGCGACAGCCTCGTGCGAGTGCGGGGCTTGGGGTGGTGCAAGGGCCAGAATGTCTGGCCCCAGAAGCAAGGAGCACCACCATGACCAAGCCGGGCAAGACCAAGGCCAGGAAGGCCAAAACCTCCAAAGCGAAGACGAAGGCAGACCAGATCGTCGGCCTGCTGGGCCGTGTAGACGGCGCCTCGATCGCCGAGATCATGAACGCGACCGGCTGGCAGGCCCACAGTGTCCGGGGCTTC